>NZ_JBXUOY010000085.1:0-18250 GCF_057196705.1 Streptomyces sp. ATLC9
GGTCTCCGCCGGCGGCGCCTACGCCGCGCTGTGGCGGTCCTGGCACGGCTGATCCGGTCCCGGGGGCGCGCCGGGCCGGGGGGGGGGGGGGGGGGGGGGGGGGGGGGGGGGGGGGGGCCCCGGGGGGGGGGGGGGGGGGGGGGGCCCCCCCCCCCCCCCCCCCCGTTCCCGCCCGGGCAGGCCTACAGCTCCCGCTCGGCGTAGGCGCCCATGGCGTCCCTGACGAAGGCCGCCGTGCCCTCGCCGTACTGGTCGTACGTGGCGGTGAAGCGCGGGTCGTCGACGTACATCTGCCCGAGCCCGGCGAACTGCTCCGCGTCCGGCCGCCTGCCCTGCCAGCCGGCGGAGACCCACTCGTAGTGCCGCCGGGTGATCGCGAGCACCTCCTCGCTGTCCGGTGCGAGACCGGCCCGGTGGGCGCGGGCGTAGTCGGTGGTGATGTCGATCTGGCGCTGCTGGAAGGACTTCCTGCCCTCCTCCGTCAGCGAGCTCCACCAGCGGTCGCCACGCTCGAAGGCGTCGCGGCCCCAGCGTTCGATCACCTCGTCCTCGTACCTGGTGTGGTCGAAACCGTCGAGAGCCTCCCGGGGCATCAGGGGCTCGCCTCCTTCCATCCTGGCCAACGTCTTCCGCACCGACTCGATCTGCCGACCCAGGCGCTCCCGCTCCCGTTCGAGCAGCTCCAGATGGGTGTGCAGCGCGGCGGCCGCGTCCCGCTGCCCGTCGAGCGCCTCGGAGATGGCGGTCAGCCCCACGCCGAGCTCGCGCAGCAGCAGGATCCGCTGGAGCCGTACCAGCGCGCGCTCGTCGTAGTAGCGGATCCCGCCGTGCCCGATCCGGCTGGGACGCAGCAGCCCCACGGCGTCGTAGTGGCGCAGGGTGCGGCTGGTGGTCCCGGCCGAGCGGGCGATCTCCTGAATGGACCATTCCATCGCCTGCCGCCTCCGGGTCCTCGGTGATCTGGTCGGTGCCGACGACGCTAGGGGTTTACGCGGCGTCAACCGCAAGCCCGGCGCCGAGGGCCCGCCCCCGAAGGCCGCGAGAGCGCGGTGAGGGGCGCGGCGAAGGCGCTACGACCTGCGGCGGGGCCTGCCGCGCCGACCGCCCCCGGCGCCGCCGGAACCCCTCGAGCCGCCGGAGCCGCGCCGGACGCCCCGGCCGGACTGCCCGCCTCCCACGGACCTCCGCCGCGCGCCACTCCCGTCCGGACGCCCCGGCTTCTCCTTGTCCCGCTTCTCCCGCCCGCCCGGCCCGGCCCCCTCGGCGGCGGGGCGGCGGCCCCGGGTGCTGTTGACGGTCCGCCCCCGGACGATCCCGATGAAGTCCTCCACGAGATCGGTGGTCCGGTCCTCCCGCCACGACAGCGCGACGCGTGACTGGGGGGCGTCCGTGACGGGCCGGTAGGTGAGGTCCCTGCGGTGGTACAGCCGGGCGAGCGACTGCGGCACGACGAGCAGTCCCACACCCGCCGCCACCAGCTCGATGGCGTCCGCCGTCGTGGCGGGGCGCTCGAGGGCGGGCCGTCCCGGCGGGCGCTCCCACTCCAGGGTGTCGTCGAGGGGGTGCAGCACGGTCTCCTCGTCCAGCTCCCCGGCGGACACCTCCTCGACGGCGGTCACCAGGTGGTCCTTGGGGACCACGACCACCGTGGTCTCGGTGTAGAGGGGGATCGCGCTGAGATCCGTACGGTCGGTGGGCAGCCGCAGGAAGCCCGCGTCGGCGCCGCCGTCGCGCAGCACGCCGGCCGCCTCGGCTGCGGGCACTTGGACGAGGCCGAGCGGGACATCCGGCAGTCGCTCGTTCCAGATCCGCACCCACTTGGTGGGCGTCACTCCCGGGACGTACGCGAGCCGGAACGAGGAGGGTGCTTCCGAGCCGTTCACCGGGCCAGGCTACCGGGGGCCGGGGGCCGGGGGCCGGGTGGCGGGAGGAGCCGCGGGCGCTCGATACCCTGGACCCCATGAAGTCGCAGCAGACCGCCCAGACGATGAAGCCCGCCACCGCGGCGAAGAAGCTGGGCGTGTACCTCGAGGCCACCCCCGCCGAGTTCCGGGAGGGCGTCGTCTCACGCGCGGAACTGAACGCGCTGCAGACCGACCCGCCCGAGTGGCTGAGGGAGCTGCGGCGCGACGGACCGCACCCCCGCCCGGTGGTCGCGGCGAAGCTGGGCGTCTCCAACTCGGGACTCGCGCGCGGCGGGATCACCGACCCCCTGACCACCGAGCAGATCGAGGCGCTGAAGGCGGAGAACCCCGAGTGGCTGCGGAAGGAGCGCGCCACCCAGGCGGAGGTCCGCAAGGAGGCGGCGCGCCTGAAGGAGCGGAAGGCGGAGCAGGAGGACCAGCCCCGCCCGCCGCGCCCCTGATCCCGTCCCCCGCCGTACGGCGGGGGACGGGCGCCCCGGCCCCCGCCCCCCGCCCCCGCGCCGGCGGCGGCCCCCCCCCCCGCCCCCCCCCCCGGGCCGGGCGTCTTCACGGGCGTCTTCCCTCGCTCCCCGGCGCCGCGACATGCGCTCATTGCATAAAACTGCCGCCATATGTATAGTCATGCTGTCGATGAGGAGGATTCCATGGCAGTGCGGGCGGCAGTGGCGGGAGCGAGCGGCTACGCGGGAGGCGAGATCCTGCGCCTGCTGGCCGGGCACCCCGGTGTCGAGGTCGGGGCGCTGACGGGCAACTCCAACGCCGGGCAGCGCCTGGGCGCGCTTCAGCCGCATCTGCCGCCACTGGCCGACCGTGTGCTGGAAGTCACCACGGTGGAGACGCTGACCGGTCACGACGTGGTCTTCCTCGCCCTGCCGCACGGCCAGTCCGCGGCCGTCGCCGAGCAGCTCGGCGACGAGGTGCTGGTCATCGACTGCGGGGCCGACTTCCGGCTGAGGGATCCGGGGGACTGGGAGCGTTTCTACGGCACGCCGCACGCCGGCACCTGGCCGTACGGCCTCCCCGAGCTGCCGGGGGCACGCGACGCGCTGACGGGGTCCCGGCGCGTCGCGGTCCCCGGCTGCTATCCGACGGCCGTGACACTCGCGCTCTTTCCGGCGTTCGGGGCCCGTCTGGTCGAGCCCGACGTGGTGGTGGTCGCGGCCACCGGCACCTCGGGCGCGGGCAAGGCGCCCAGGCCCCACCTGCTGGGCAGCGAGGTGATGGGTTCGATGAGCCCCTACGGCGTCGGCGGCGTCCACCGGCACACCCCCGAGATGGCCCAGAACCTCTCGGCCGTCGCGGACGGGCCGGTCACCGTCTCCTTCACTCCGACGCTCGCCCCGATGTCCCGCGGCATCCTGGCCACCTGCACCGCCAGGGCCCGGCCCGGCCTGACCGCCGACCGGCTGCGCGAGACCTACGACAAGGCGCTGGCCGCCGAGCCGTTCGTCCATCTGCTGCCCGAGGGCCAGTGGCCGTCCACCGCCGCCGTCTACGGCTCGAACAGCGCGCTGCTCCAGGTCGCGTACGACGAGGCGGCCGACCGCGTGGTCGCCGTCAGCGCCATCGACAACCTGACCAAGGGCACGGCGGGCGGCGCGGTGCAGAGCATGAACATCGCCCTCGGCCTTCCCGAGGAGACGGGCCTCCCCGTCACCGGGGTCGCCCCGTGAGCCGGCGGAGGCGCCCGCCGGCGACGGCGGGCGGTACGTACGCGGCCGCCGGTGCGCTGCCGACGGCGATGATGCCCGCGCCGTGCCGTGCGGGTGGGGAAGGGAAGAGGAAGACACCGTGAGCGTCACCGCTGCCAAGGGATTCACCGCGGCGGGGATCGCCGCCGGGATCAAGGACAACGGCGACCCCGACCTGGCTCTGGTCGTCAACACCGGGCCGCGCCTGGCCGCCGCCGGTGTGTTCACCTCCAACCGGGTCAAGGCCGCCCCCGTCCTCTGGTCCGAGCAGGTGCTCAGGGGTGGGCAGGTGTCCGCGGTGGTCCTCAACTCCGGCGGCGACGTGGACACCCCCGGACTGGACGCCGCACTGCGCGAGGCCACCCGTACCACCTTCGACCGCGTCGACCCCGACAGCTGCATGTCCACCAACGACACCGTGCTGCTGCTGGCCTCCGGAGCCTCGGGGGCCGCCCCGCAGGCGGAGGAGTTCGCCGAGGCCGTGCGGACCGCCTGCGGCGACCTGGCGGCGGGCACCGAGTCCGCCGTCATCCGGACCAACGACCTCACCTCCGACTACGTCCACGAGAACAGCGCTTATTCGTCATGAGTACACGTAGGCACACCGCCCTGCCAAAGGCCCAGATCCTCATCGAGGCACTGCCCTGGCTGACCCGCCACCACGGGAAGACCGTGGTCGTCAAGTTCGGCGGAAACGCCATGGTGGACGAGGACCTGAAGGCCGCGTTCGCCCAGGACGTGGTCTTCCTGAGGCACGCGGGTCTCAAGCCCGTCGTCGTCCACGGCGGCGGGCCGCAGATCAGCGCTCACCTCGACCGGCTCGGCCTGGTCAGCGAGTTCAAGGCCGGACTGCGCGTCACCACCGACGAGGCGATGGACGTCGTGCGCATGGTGCTGGCCGGCCAGGTGCAGCGAGAACTGGTCGGCCTGCTCAACCGGCACGGCCCGCTCGCCGTCGGCATGACCGGCGAGGACGCCCACACCCTGACCGCCACCAAGCGCTACGCGCACATCGACGGCGAGAAGGTGGACATCGGCCGCGTCGGCGAGATCACCGAGGTCGACGCGGGAGCCGTCCAGGCCCTGCTGGACGACGGCCGCGTTCCGGTGATCTCCTCCATCGCCCGCAGTGCCGACGACGGGCACGTCTACAACATCAACGCCGACACCGCCGCCGCGGCCCTCGCCGCCGCGCTCGGCGCCGAGACGCTGATGGTGCTCACCGACGTCGAGGGCCTCTACGAGGACTGGCCGCGCAGTGACGACGTGATCAGCCGGCTGACCGCGAGCGAGCTGGAGAAGCTGCTGCCGGACCTGGCCAGCGGCATGGTGCCCAAGATGGAGGGCTGTCTGTACGCCGTGCGCAACGGCGTCAACACCGCCCGGGTCATCGACGGGCGCGTCCAGCACTCCATCCTGCTGGAGATCTTCACCGACGAGGGGATCGGAACCATGGTCGTGCCGGACGGCGCCGCGCCGGAGAGGGAGAAGCGGGCGTGAACGACACCACAGGCACCCGTACGGGCACCGCCACGCACGACGCCCCGCCCGGCAACGCCGGCCTCACCCGGCGCTGGCAGGACGCGCTGATGGACAACTACGGCACCCCCCGCGTCCCGATCACCCACGGAGAGGGCGCCCGGCTGTGGGACGCCGACGGCAGGGAGTACCTGGACTTCGTCGGCGGCATCGCCGTCAACTCGCTCGGCACCGCCCACCCGGCGGTCGTCCGCGCGGTCTCCGGGCAGATCGCCACCCTCGGCCACGTCTCCAACCTCTTCGTCGCCGAACCCCCGGTCGCCCTGGCCGAACGGCTGCTCCAGCTCTTCGACCGCGCGGGACGCGTCTACTTCTCCAACTCCGGTGCGGAGGCCGTCGAGGCGGCGTTCAAGATCGGCCGCCGGACCGGCCGGACACACATGGTCGCCACCGAGGGCGGCTTCCACGGCCGCACCATGGGCGCCCTCGCGCTGACCGGTCAGCCCGCCAAGCGAGACCCCTTCCTCCCGCTGCCCGGTGAGGTCACCCACGTCCCCTACGGCGACGCCGACGCGCTGCGGGCGGCCGTCACCGAGGAGACCGCGCTGGTGATCGTCGAGCCGCTCCAGGGCGAGAACGGCGTCGTCGTCCCGCCCGAGGGCTATCTGGCCGCGGCCCGCGAGATCACCGCCGCCACCGGTTCCCTGCTGGTGCTCGACGAGGTCCAGACGGGCATCGGCCGCACCGGGCACTGGTTCGCCTGCCAGGCGCAGGGGGTGCGGCCCGATGTCGTCACGCTCGCCAAGGGACTGGGGGCCGGGCTGCCCATCGGCGCCACGGTCGCCTTCGGCGAGGCCGCCGAACTGCTGGGCCCCGGCCACCACGGCTCCACCTTCGGCGGCAACCCGGTCTCCTGCGCGGCGGCGCTCGCCGTCCTGGACACCATCGCCTCCGAGGGGCTCCTCGACCAGGTCAAGAGGATCGGCAGCCGGCTGCGCGACGGTGTCCGGGCCCTGGGACACCCGCTGGTCGGCCAGGTCCGCGGCGCCGGGCTGCTGCTGGGTATCGTACTGACCGAACCCGTCGCACCCCAGGTGCAGCAGGCTGCCCAGGACGCGGGCTTCCTGGTGAACGCGTGCGCCCCGGACGTCGTCCGGCTGGCACCGCCGCTGATCATCGGCGAAGCCGAGGCGGACGCGCTGGTCCGGTCCCTCCCCGCCGTCCTCGACACCGCCGGCGGGCCCCGACGAGCCGGAGACTGACGAGACGATGACCGAGGCGCAGGCGCAGGGCGGCAACCACGGCGGCCCGGCCGTACCCCACACGCGTACGGCCCGGCACCGCCGGATCGTGGAGATCCTGAACCGCGAGCCGGTCCGGTCCCAGAGCCAGCTCGCCAAGCTGCTCGCCGACGACGGGCTGAGCGTCACCCAGGCGACGCTCAGCCGGGATCTGGACGAGCTGGGCGCGGTGAAGATCCGCAACACCGGGGGCGAGCTGATCTACGCGGTTCCCGGCGAGGGCGGGGACCGCACGCCCCGGGCCCCGCTGGGGGAGTCCGCGAGCGAGGCGAGGATGGCGCGGCTGGCGGGCGAACTGCTGATCTCCGCGGAGGCGTCGGCCAACCTGGTGGTGCTTCGCACCCCGCCCGGCGCCGCCCAGTTCCTCGCCTCGGCCATCGACCAGGCGGAGGTGCACGACATCATCGGCACCATCGCGGGCGACGACACCCTGCTGCTGATCAGCCGCCACCCCACCGGCGGGCAGGAGCTGGCCGACCACCTGCTGCGGCTGGCACAGCGGAATTCCCCATCGCGCAACTCCAACTAGCTTTTCGGGCAAGTGAGTTGGGCCAGGGTGCCCGGCTGCCGCCATGACACCGCTCTGTCCGGCACGGAAGGCTGTGAAGACCGTGTGCGGGGTGAAACGCGGTGGTCTGGGGAGAGACCCGGGAAGCGGATCCCGAGCCGGCACGGGAACGGAGGGGACTGCGGAGTGTGGGACGCCCGGGAGGACGTCAGGCGCCTCTTCGGGACGTCGCCTGCCGCTCGTGCGCCAGCAGCGACCAGACCTGGAGGTCGTGACGGCGGCCGCCCATGGGGAACACACCGCGCAGGGTGCCCTCGTGCGTCATCCCCAGCCGCCGGGCCACCGCGATGCTGGGGGCGTTCTCGGGGGAGACCATCCACTCCACCCGTGCCAGACCGCGTACCCCGACCGCCCAGCCGATCATGTGCCGGGCGGCGGTGGTGACCAGTCCGCGCCCCTGCGCCTCGGGCGCCAGCCAGGCCCCCAGTTCGCAGGAGCCCTCGGAGACGCTGAGCCTCCGCAGGAGCATGCCGCCCACCAGTTCGCCGCCCCGCCGGATGCCGCAGATCCGGCCCTCGTCCGCGGCCTGCTTGTCCGCGTACCGCTGGAGAAAGGTCCGGGCCGAGGCGGTGTCGGTGACGGTGCGCGCCCACGGCAGCCAGGGCGCCAGATGGCCGCGCACCCGGTCGGTGTACGCGGCCAGTTCCGCCGCCTGCCACGGCTCCAGGGGGCACAGCTCCGCGCCGTCGCCGAGAGGGGTGCTGAACATGGAAGGCTCCTCGGAAGGTCGCTCGCGGGTGGTGGGGGCGTGCGGTTGCGGCGCTCGCGCCGGTCCCGGTGACAGCCATGATCGGACCCTTCGTCGCGCCGGGGGCGCCCGCCGCGCGGAAACGGCCGGTTCCGGCCCCGGAATCCCAGCTCTGTCCCCAGAGGCAAAGTAGCCCTGCTTGATGTTCAGGTGTGTGTTGCTGCGGTGGTCCGTTCGTCGTGTTCTCGCAGCATGCGCATGACGGTGGCGGGTGAGGGGTGCTGTCCCTTCCTCTTGCCGGTGGTGATGACGAGGCGGGTGGCGATGTCGCGCGGACTCATCTCTTGATCGCGCAGGTGGACCGCCGGGTGATCGCCTGTTTCACGAGCTACCACCTATGAAACGGGCCCGCTTGTCGAACACAGGGTGGGGCAGGCAAGGGGGTCGTCTGCCCCCTGCCCTACGGCGCGCGCGAGACCGTGATCAGGAGAGGGGATCGGACATCGAGGCGGGCGCTGATGTCGGCGATCACCTCGCTGACCCAGCCGATCGCATCCACCGTCCACTCCGAGAGCTCTCCACGCAAAGCCACGCCGTGCAGGGGCGGGCCGTTCCAGAAGCGGTCGTCGAACGGAGGGGGGACGAGAGCGTCCCGGCCAACGATCTCGTGGGAACCGTATCCGAATACGCCATGGGCAAGCTGGCCGACCTGGTCGGCGAGCTGCTGTGCGACGGCGGGGACTGAACGGTCCCGGCCACTGTTGATGTTGATCTCCACTGGAGTTGCCGCTTCCGGGGCACACTCGGTGAACCACGCCATGGTCTGCATCGACGGTACGGGCGCGTACGGTGGACGCGTTGCGGGGTCAAGCCCCTGTACCGGCAGGAGAACCTGGACCGTAGACAAGCTAAGGGTGCCGGCTCGCGCTGTCGCGGCTTCGGCGCACTGCAGGAACGGCTGCACCGGTAGTGGCCGGTCGTCGGCCACCATGCTGGCCTCGACTTGAAACCACGAGATCAGCCCTGTTCCCGCAGCGGCGAGTGGATGGTGCCACCCGGCGTCGTTCATGCCCCACAGCCCGGGCGCGCGGATCATGCTGTCTTCGGGGCCGCCCCCGGCCGATCTGTCGTCGAGCCAGCCCATGGCGACTGATCGGTCGTAGAACAGCGAGTGGGCATCGGGCACTGACTCGGCGTCACGCCATGGGAGCGGAGCCAGCGTGCCGTAGAGAGCAGCGAACATGGTGCCCGCACTCCGGGGACTTGCGGGCGCGACGCCCGGTACTGCTGAGCTACTGCGCGCCGGCACGCTGGCTCCTCACTGTCGCCTCATAGCGGCGACACACTCTTTACTAGTGTCTCGTGATTCCGTCAGCGTTACTTGATCTTGTGCGGCAGGGTTGCTTGCTATGGAGCTCTCCGTGGAACAGGCCGCCGAGTTGCGGGAGTTGGTGAACAGCAGGGACGTGCCTGCGGATATAGCCACGCGGGGCCGGATCGTGCTGTGGTCGGGCGAGGGGCGGCGACGCAAGGACATTGCCGAGCTGCTTGGGGTGTCGCTGCCGACGGTGGACCGCTGGAAGACCCGCTATGCCGAACGGGGCCTGGCCGGACTGGAAGGGGAGCGTCCCGGTGGCGCACGGGAACAGGTACCGGCCCGGGTGCGGTCCCGTGTGATCGCGCTGACGCGTATGACGCCGCCGGACAGCACCGGTCTTTCGCAATGGTCCACCCGGGGGTTGGCGAAGTACCTGAAGCGGACCGAGGACATCACCGTGTCCTGGCACTACGTCGCGCGCGTCTGGCGGGAAGAACACCTGAAGCCGCACCGGTCCGGCACCTTCAAGATCTCCAAAGACCCCGCGTTCGCGGAGAAGGTGGCCGACGTGATCGGCCTCTACCTGGCCCCTCCGGGCGGTGCGGTGGTCCTCTCGATCGACGAGAAGACGCAGATCCAGGCGCTGGACCGGACCCAGCCGGTACTGCCCGTCGCGTTCGCCGCACATGAGAAGCGCACCGCCGACTACGTCCGGCACGGCACCACGAACCTGTTCGCCGCCCTGAACGTGACCACCGGAGAAGTGTCCGGCGAGTGCAGGCCGACCCGGAACGGCAAGGACTTCCTGGCCTTCTTGAAGAAGGCGGTGGAACCTCACACCGGGAAGGATGTCCATGTTGTCCTGGACAACCTCTCCACGCACACCACCGCGGAGGTCAAGGAGTGGCTGGCCAAGAACCCGCACGTCCACTTCCACTCCACCCCCATCGGCTCCTCATGGCTGAACCAGATCGAGATCTGGTTTGGAATGGTGTTGTTGCACTTGAAGCCCAGAGTCTTCAGCAGCGGCGGCAGCATCTGCCGGTAGTAGGAGCTGTGGGACGAGCGCAAGGTGGTGCGGACCTTCGCCTTGAACACCTTCTCGTTCGCCTTCGCCTTCGCGACCAGGTCCCGCAGCGTCTTCTCGCCCACCACCGGATACAGGGCCGTGCGGACCTTCTCCTCCGGCGCTCCGATCGCCGCGTCCGCGAGCTTGAACAAGATGCCCTCCTTGCCCCGGACCTTCCTCAGCTCCGCGGCGAGCTGCTTCTCCACCCGCTGCTCGGCGCGGGCGTTGATCTTGTGGACCAGCGCGATCAGCAGCTCCACCAGCGCATCGGTGACCTCCGCCTGCCGGGCCGAGCACAACACGGCCAGCAGCGTGATCCGCGCCTCCTCGGCGGTGTCGCGGAAGTCCGAGGGATACATCTTGATCGCCCGCGCCCGCCAAGCGGCCAGCAGCTTCTCCGAGCAGTCCGCGAACAGCCCGCTCGGCAAGCCCAGCTTGCGCACATCGTTCAGCTTGGTGATCTCCGTCAGCAGCGAATCCAGTCCCACCGCACCCGGGTCGCGCTTGAGCGCCGCCAGCGGCGTCGCGCCCGCCTCGTTGCCCTCAGCCACCAACGCCAGCAGCCGACCCGCCCCGGCCCCACCCAGGTGCTCCGCGGTCCGCGTGCAGAACGCCTTCTCCGCCCGGGCCTGGGCCGCGGCGACGATCCGCTCCACACGCCCCGGCGGCTCAATACGCTCCGCCCGGCACTGTGCACCAGCAGGGCATCGCGCAGCCGATCCTCCACCAGCTCCACCGGACACGCCTCAGCCGCCAGCCAGGCGATCAGCCGCTCCTCATCCGCCCGGGTCGCAGGGCGGAAACCAAACGCCTCGCGGATCTGCCTGCGGTGAATCTTCGCCGAGCTGCCCGCCAGGTCGTACTTCGCAAGGTCCTCGGCCGGCACCTTCGCCAGCCCCGCGACGTACTCGACCGCAGGCTGCGGGAACTCATCGAGGAGCTCAGGGAAGCGGCCTTCGATCTCGAAGTACTTCAGCATCAGGCAGAAGCCCAGGCGCGTCGCCCCGCTCTTGTTCGCCACCAGGTCCCAGTCGCCGTCCACCAGCGTCCAGGCCGCCACGACCTCCTCCGGCAACTACTCCCGCTGCATGTGTCCCGCCCCTTCCTCGTTGATCATCGAGATTCACTCGATCAGCCCAACGAGGCGACCGGCGACAGGAAACGGAGGACCTGACCCACTGAAAGCTACCGGTCAGTTACTTTGCCCCCGGGGACAGAGCTGGGATTCCGGGGCCGTTCCGCGCGGCGGGCGGCCGCGTCGCCGCCCGCCGGCCACTCCGCGTCAGAGCGGTCTCTTGTGGAACAGGGTCGTGGGCCGGAGTACGCCCTCGGTGTCGGCGGCGTAGTCGGGGATCGTGCCGGCCTCGGTCCAGCCGGCCGAGCGGTAGAGGTGCTCGGCCGGGCTGCCGGTCTGGGTGTCCAGCACCAGCAGGGAGATCCCCGCGCCGGCGGCCTCCCGTTCGGCCGTCGCCAGCAGTCGCCGGCCCAGGCCCCGGCCCCGGGCGTCCCGGTGCACGATCAGCTTGGCGATCTCCGCGCGGTGGCGGCCGTTGGGCATGCCGGAGAACCTGAGCTGCACGGTCCCCAGGATTCGGCCGTCCTCCCCCCGGGCCGCCCACACCGCCGTCCGGCCCTCGGCCGCCTCGGGCGCCAGCCCCTCCCACCAGGCCGCCGCCTCGAAGAGGTCGAGCGGGGCGAGGAAGCCGATCGAGGAGCCGCCCTCGACGGCGTCGCGGAGCAGGGCGGCCAGGTCCCGGGCCGCGGCGAGGATTCCGGAGGCCGGCAGACGGGTGATCACCGGCGCGGCACTGCTGATGTGTTCGATTCGCACCGTCTGATGGAACTCCTTCCGGGCCCCCGGGCGCAAGGTCGTTCCGACAGGCGGTCGGGCGGTCAGGCGGGAGTGGGCGGCAGGGGGAGCGGCAGGCCCGGAAGGCCGTCGATGCTGGTGGCGACGTGCTCTTTCTTGTGGAAGTACGCGTCCAGCGATTCATCCGTCTCGCGCTCGAAGCGCGAGCCGTGCAGCGGGCGGTCGCTGTCGTACGTCATCAGCGGCACGGCGTAGCCGCAGGTGTCGCGGATCAGCTCGGCGGTGACCACGACGATCGCGCGCAGGCCGTGCCGGGAGTGGTCGACGTCGGGGAAGCGGCCGATCAGCTCTCTCCAGCGCGGGTCGTCGCGGAAGACGGGCTCCCCGCGGCCGTGGACGCGCACGATGTTGGGCGGGCCGGAGAAGGCGCACCACATCAGGGTGATCCGGCCGTTCTCCCGCAGGTGGGCGACGGTCTCGGCGTTGGAACCGGCGAAGTCGAGATAGGCGACGGTGCGCTCGTCGAGGACCGCGAAGGAACCCCTCAGCCCCTTGGGTGAGAGGTTGACGGTGCCGTCGCCGGACAGCGGCGCGGTGGCGGTGAAGAAGACGGGCTGGGCCTCGATGAAGTCCCGCAGCCGTCCGTCGATGCGTTCGTGTGTCTTTCCCATGACGGCATCATGTCGCCGCGTGCGCGCGGGCGCCCGTGGTTTCCGGCGCGGGCCGCACCCGCGCCGCCCGTACCGGCCGAGGTGCCGCAGGGTCCGCCAGGAGTGCCGAAAGATCGCCGGCCTGCGGTTTCCACGGCCGTCGGTCGCGCTTTGACGAACCATGCGGAGGAGTGCATACTTATGCTAATCACCGTATGCATCGTAAGGAGTCCCCCGTGACCGAGCGCGTCGTACTCGCCTACTCCGGTGGCCTGGACACCTCCGTCTGCATCGGCTGGATCGCCGAGGAGACGGGCGCCGAGGTCGTGGCCGTCGCCGTCGACGTCGGCCAGGGCGGAGAGGACCTGGACGTCATCCGCAAGCGCGCGCTCGCCTGCGGCGCCGTCGAGGCCGAGGTCGCCGACGCGAAGGACGAGTTCGCCGAGGAGTACTGCCTCCCCGCGATCAAGGCCAACGCGCTCTACATGGACCGCTACCCGCTGGTCTCCGCCCTCTCCCGGCCGACCATCGTCAAGCACCTGGTGGCCGCCGCCAGGAAGCACGGCGCCACCACCGTCGCCCACGGCTGCACCGGCAAGGGCAACGACCAGGTGCGGTTCGAGGCGGGCATCTCCTCACTCGCCCCCGAGCTGAAGTGCATCGCGCCGGTGCGGGACTACGCCATGACGCGTGATGCGGCGATCGCCTTCGCGGAGGACAAGGGCCTGCCGATCGCCACCACCAGGAAGTCGCCGTACTCCATCGACCAGAACGTCTTCGGGCGGGCCGTGGAGACCGGTTTCCTGGAGGACATCTGGAACGCGCCCGTCGAGGACGTCTACGACTACACGCAGAACCCGGCCGCCGCGCGCGAGGCCGACGAGGTGGTCATCACCTTCGACAAGGGCGTCCCCGTGGCCCTCGACGGCCGGCCCGTCACCGTCCTGCAGGCCATCCAGCAGCTCAACGAGCGGGCCGGGGCCCAGGGCGTGGGCCGGATCGACATGGTCGAGGACCGCCTGGTGGGCATCAAGTCCCGCGAGGTCTACGAGGCGCCGGGCGCCATCGCGCTGATCACCGCCCACCAGGAGCTGGAGAACGTCACCGTCGAGCGCGAACTGGCCCGCTACAAGCGGCAGGTCGAGCAGCGCTGGAGCGAACTGGTCTACGACGGCATGTGGTTCTCCCCGCTCAAGCGCGCTCTGGACGGCTTCGTCGAGGAGGCCAACGAGCACGTGTCCGGCGACATCCGGATGACCCTGCACGGAGGCCGGGCCACCGTCACCGGCCGGCGCTCCCACACGTCGCTGTACGACTTCGACCTGGCCACCTACGACACCGGCGACACCTTCGACCAGTCGATGTCCAGGGGCTTCATCGAGATCTTCGGCATGAGCAGCAAGATCGCCGCCAAGCGGGACCTCGCGCAGTAACCTGCCCCAGCGGCAGCCGCACACCGCCCGCACACAGCCCGCCTCTTCCGCCCCGTGGTGGGGGGGGGCGGGCGCCTTCCCGCCCGGCACGACCCGACACCGCCCAGCACGACCGGTAAGCGCACGAGGAGCAGCGATGACCAACGCCCCCCAGACCCCGCCCCCCGCCGCAGGCGGCGACGTACGGCTGTGGGGCGGCCGGTTCGCCGACGGGCCGGCGGAGGCGCTGGCCGCCCTCTCGGCCTCCGTCCACTTCGACTGGCGACTGGCCCCCTACGACATCGCCGGGTCGCGCGCCCACGCCCGTGTGCTGCACCGGGCCGGGCTGCTGACCGCCGACGAGCTGGAGAGGATGCTCGCCGGTCTCGACCGCCTGGCGGCCGACGTCGCCGGCGGAACCTTCACCGGGACCGTCGCCGACGAGGATGTGCACACGGCCCTGGAGCGCGGTCTGCTGGAGCGTCTCGGTCCGGAACTGGGCGGCAAGCTGCGCGCCGGACGCTCCCGCAACGACCAGGTCGCCACGCTGTTCCGGATGTACCTGCGCGACCACGCCCGGATCATCGGCGGCCTGCTCGCCGACCTGAACGAGGCCCTGGTCTCCCTGGCCGAGGCGCACCCGGACGTGGCGATGCCCGGTCGCACCCACCTCCAGCACGCCCAGCCGGTCCTCTTCGCCCACCATGTCCTCGCCCACGTCCAGGCGCTGTCCCGGGACGCCGAGCGGCTGCGGCAGTGGGACGCGCGCACCGCCGTCTCGCCCTACGGGTCGGGGGCGCTGGCGGGTTCCTCGCTCGGTCTGGACCCCCGCGCCGTCGCCGCGGACCTCGGCTTCGAGCACGGCTCGGCCGCCAACTCCATCGACGGCACCGCCTCGCGCGACTTCGTCGCCGAGTTCGCCTTCATCACCGCGATGATCGGTGTGGACCTCTCCAGGATCGCGGAGGAGGTGATCATCTGGAACACCAAGGAGTTCTCCTTCGTCACCCTCCACGACGCCTTCTCCACCGGCTCCTCGATCATGCCGCAGAAGAAGAACCCGGACATCGCCGAGCTGGCGCGCGGCAAGTCCGGCCGGCTGATCGGCAACCTCACCGGGCTGCTGGCCACCCTCAAGGCGCTGCCGCTGGCGTACAACCGCGACCTGCAGGAGGACAAGGAGCCGGTCTTCGACTCCTGCGACCAGCTGGAGATCCTCCTTCCGGCGTTCACCGGGATGATGGCCACCCTCACCGTCAACCGCGAGCGGATGGCCGAGCTGGCCCCGGCCGGCTTCTCCCTGGCCACCGACGTCGCCGAGTGGCTGGTGAAGCGGGGTGTGCCGTTCCGGGACGCGCACGAGATCGCGGGGGAGTGCGTCAAGGTCTGCGAGGCCGCCGGGACCGAACTGGACGAGCTCACCGACGGGCAGTTCGCGAAGATCTCGCCGCACCTCACCCCCGAGGTGCGCACCGTGCTGAGCGTCTCCGGCGCTCTGGCCTCCCGCGACGGGCGGGGCGGCACCGCGCCGTCGGCCGTCGCCGTCCAGCTCGCCGGGATCAAGGAGGACCTGGCCCGGCAGCGGGAGTGGGCCGGGGAGGACCGCCCGGGCGCCGTGAGCTGATCGAACACCAGGATCCGGCCAGGGGCGGGGCGGTGCTCCGCCCGCTGGGGGCCGGGCTGCGGAGCACCCGCCGCCTCCCCTCCTCGAGCCCCTCCCGAACCGGCGGCCGCCCTCCCGGAGCCGCCGCCGTGGCGCCCTGGAGAAGCATGGGCGGTCCCGGGCTGGGGCATGCCGCCGGAGGAAGTGATCCCGGGCGTGCCGGAGGAGGCGCGTCCGTTCGCGGCGCCGCGGGCCGCGCCGCTCACCGGCGGACCCTGGTGGTGGGGGCCCTGTGGTATCTCTGGGCGCTGACCGGCTCCGTGCTGGTGGCCCGGGTCCGCGAACCCCTGCGGCGCCCTGTGGCGCTGGGGGCCGTCGGCCTGGGGGCCATGATCGCGCCGCTGGTCACCGCACCGGGTGGAATGGCCTGGCTGCCCGTGGTGCTGCTGCTCAAACTGGTCCTCGCGCACGGCGTTCCCGAAGGTGCCGCCGCGCCGACCGGGTCGCGCGGGCGCCCGCCCCGGTGAGCCCCCGTTGCGCCGCCCGCCGGAGGGGAGAGCGGCGCAACGGAGGAACCGGCGGAGCCTCAGGCCGCCTTGGCCTTGGTGGCGTACACGTCCACGTACTCCTGGCCCGACAGCCGCATCACATGGCTCATCACCTCGTCGGTCACGGCCCGCAGCACATAGCGGTCACGGTCCATGCCGTCGTAGCGCGAGAAGTCCAGCGGCTCGCCGAAACGGACGGTGATCCGGCGGCCCGGGCCGACCCGGGGCAGTCCGCTGCCGCCCGGCTGGACGCGGTCGGTGCCGATCATCGCGAACGGGACGACCGGCGCGCCGGTCATCAGCGTCAGCCTGGCGATGCCGGTGCGGCCCCGGTACAGGCGGCCGTCGGGGGAGCGGGTGCCCTCCGGGTAGATACCGAAGACGTTGCCCTCCTCCAGTACCCGGCGGCCGGTCATCAGCGCCGCGACGCCGCCGCGCCCGCCGTCGCGGTCCACCGGGATCATGCCGACGCCGGTGAAGAACCACGCCATCAGACGGCCCTTGAGGCTCTTGCCGGTGACGTACTCGTCCTTGCCGATGAAGAAGACCTGCCGGTCGACGACGATGGGGAGGATCATCGAGTCGATGAAGGTCAGGTGGTTGCCGGCCAGGATCACCGGACCGCTGCCGGGGATCCGCTCCGCTCCCTCTACCCGCGGACGGAACAGCACGCGCAGGAGCGGGCCGAGCAGCGCCTTGATGAGCAGGAAACGGGACAACGTGCCCTCCGGTCGTGATGGTCAGCGCGCGCACCCGCGCAGGTGAGTACGGTACTCGCCGGCCACCGGCGGGCGCGCGCCGGGTTCGTCCCACGGATACCCCGTGATGGCGCGATTTGTCAGCAGTTCACGCCTCGTTTCGCGTACGGCCTCCCGCAGTGAAGCGACGCACACCTACCATGCGCGGGTTCCGTTGCTTGTCAGGTGCGGGACAGTCACCGGTGTGTGAAGGCGAGAGGAGTGCCCATGGGACAGGCGCAGAGGCCGGACCGCAGAGCCGTGCTGGGCGCGGCGGTGCTGGGCGCGGGTGCGGCGGCGCTGGGACCGGCCGCCGCCGCGTCGGCGGCCGACGGCGGACGGGGGAGCGGTGCGGACCGGGGCCGTACGGCCCTGCCGGCGCCCGCCGTCATCGCCCACCGCGGCGCCAGCGGCTACCGGCCCGAGCACACCCTGGGGGCCTACCAACTCGCCCTCGACATGGGTGCCGACGTCATCGAGCAGGATCTCGTGCCCACCCGGGACGGCCATCTCGTCTGCCGCCACGAGAACGACATCACCGGCACCACGGACGTGGCCGACCACCCGCGGTTCGCCGGTCGCAGGACCACCAAGGTGGTGGACGGCACCGAGATCACCGGCTGGTTCACCGAGGACTTCACCCTCGCCGAACTCAAGACGCTGCGCGCCACCGAGCGCATCCCCGGCACCCGGCCCGACAACACCCTCTACGACGGCCGCTGGACGGTCCCGTCCTTCGAGGAGGTGCTGCGCTGGGCCGAGCGCGAGGGCCGCCGGCGCCGCCGCCCGGTCTGGCTCCACGTCGAGACCAAACACCCCGGCTACTTCCGCGGGCTGGGCCTGGGCCTGGAGGAGCGGCTGGCGAAGCTGCTGCGCCGGTACGGGCGGCACCGCGCGGATTCCCCCGTGTTCCTGCAGTCCTTCGAGCCGAGCAGCATGGAGCGGATGAGCCGGCTGGTGAAGACCCCGCGCGTGGTGCTGCTCTCCTCGGCCTCCTCCCGGCCGTGGGACTTCACCGAGGCCGGCGACCCGCGCACCGTGGCCGACCTGGTCACGCCCGAGGGGCTGAGGTGGATCTCCGGCTTCGCCCAGGGCATCGGGCCGACGCTGGACCTGATCGTCCCCCGGCGGGCGGACGGGCGGCTGGGCGAGCCCACCACCCTGGTGCGCGACGCCCACGCCCGCGGGCTGCTGCTCCACCCGTACACCATGCGCAACGAGAACCGGTTCCTGCCCGCGGACTTCCGCCGCGGCACCGACCCGGACGCGTACGGGGACGCCTTCGGCGCACTGCGGACGTACTTCGCGACGGGCATCGACGGCATCTTCGCCGACCAGCCGGACACCGCCCTGCTGGCCGCGGAGGACTTCCGCCGGGGCTGACGGCCGGTCGGACCGGTCCGGACGCTCCCCGAAGGAGGCGCGGGCCGCGGCGGTCACCCATGCGGGCG
>NZ_JBXUOY010000086.1:0-18192 GCF_057196705.1 Streptomyces sp. ATLC9
ACCTCCGGCGCACCCGCCCGAAGGGTGGGCCGGCACGGCGCCCGCCGGTGGCCGGTGGCCGGCGGGCGACCGCGCGGAGCGACACGCAACACCGCGGCAGCCCTCTCTCCCCGAGGACGGCTGGAGCGAAGGCCAGTACCTTTTCGGTCATTCGACGGCCCGAGTCGCGGCCAGAGGCGTGCTTCCCGCGCACCACCCCGGCACATACACCGCACCTCACGCCGATTCCTGTTCGAACCCCGGGCTTCGAATCGGGCCGCGAGCGCGTCCCGTCGCCCGTGGGACCAGCGGGAAAACCGGGCCGCGTGGATGTATTTCAGGATTTATGAGGAGGTGGTGTGCCCTTCTCGTTCTGCGCCGCATATGACCGGAAACCATAGCCCCCCATCGCACTCTGTGTACCTTCTCGGTTCCAGGTTGTCATCAAGGAGGGTGTGTGCAGCGGCGACGGCGGATGATCCTCGGGAGCGCGGTGGCGATCGGCTCGTCGGGGCTGATGGGGCGAAGCGAGCCGAAACAGGTCGGCGCCCACGCCCGGCGCCCCTCCCTGGAGGGGCTGTTCCTCCAGTGGCTCGGGGTGGCCGGCTGGGAGCTCGGTTTCGGCGGCATCAGGTTGCTCTTCGACCCCTACCTGAGCCGTATGCCCTTCCAGGCGTCCGACGGGTCCCTCGACCCGTCGCTCCCCCTGCGGCGGGACCCGAGGACCGTCGCGGCCGTGGCGGATCGCAACCTCTCGGGTCCTCCGGCCCTGATCCTGGTCAGCCACGGGCACTTCGACCACCTGGCGGACGTGCCGCAGCTGCTGGCCCACCGGGAGTGGGACGGGCACCGGATCCGCACCCTGTGCGACGAGACGTCCCACCACCTGCTCGCCGCCATGGGCACCCCGGACCGCAGGCTGGCCGATGTGATCCGGGTCCGGGGCGGGGAGTACCTGCGGTTTCCCGGCTTCACCGTCGAGGTGCTGCGCAGTCTGCACAGCCAGTCCGGCGACCACGGCTACTTCGCGCCCGGAACGCACACCAGTCCGCCCCGGACGCCGCGGACGATCGGGGATCTGGTCGAGGGCCTGACCCTGGCCTATGTGGTGTCCTTCGACGGCGGGCCGTCGGTCTACCTCTCCGGCACCAGCAACCTCGCCGAGCGGGAACTCACCGGCCTGCGACCGGACGTCGCCATCGTGGGCATGACCTCGCACAGCGCCGTCCACCGGTACCTGGACCGGCTGCAGAACGCGCTGGGCGAACCGGCGGTACTGTTGCCGAGCCACCACGACGACATGGTCTCCCCGCTCCTCGGGGCGGGCGCCGCGCAGCGGACGGGTGAGAGCACCGGCCGTTCCGCGGCCGCCGTCACGCTGGAGAACGCGGCGGCGGCGCGCGGGGCGCGGGGGACGAGGGTCGTCGACCCCGCCCCGCTGCGTCCCTTCGGCCTGACCGCCCCGGCCGGGGGCTGACGGGCGGGCGGCGTCCGGCCCGCTGTGACCGGCGGGCCCCGGTCGGCGGATTCACCCGTCCCCCTCCGCCGGGCACACCACCGGATCGGTCCCCTCCCGTTCCGCCGCTTCGCCGGGCGACGGTCCCCGGGACACGGAGGTGCTCGCGGGCAGGCTCTTGCCGGACTCTCCGCCGGCTCTCGCTTCGCCGGGCTCGCAGCGCCGCACGGCACTCGCTCCAGGGCGATGACCTGCGTGAACGCCGGGAACAGCTCAGCGCACCGCCTCGCGGGAACGTTGCGGGGCAGGCGTGGGACGCATAGCTTCTGCACGTCCCGACGCCTCCCCCTCCGCGGTGCCTGACCCCCACACGACTTCACGGCGGTGCCATGCAGTTCAGCAAGTTCCGCAGCGGTGTGCCCCGAACGGCCCGGCCGCCCGGGCGATTCCCGGGTCTCCGCCAGCTGCTGTTCGCGCACTCGCTGAGCCAGGCCGGATTCGTGGTGCTGAACCTCGCGATGCCACTGCTCGCGGCGACCAGCCTGCGGGCCACGCCCTTTCAGGTGAGTCTGGTGTCCGCCTCGCAGACGGTCGCCTTCCTCCTGATCGGACTGCCCGTCGGCGTCTGGGTCGACCGGATGCGCAAGCGTCCGACCATGATCGTGGCCGACCTCGTCCGGGCCGCGGTACTCACCGCGGTGCCCGTCCTGTGGGTGCTGGACGCGCTCACCGTCGCCCATGTGTGCGCGGTCGCGTTCGTGGTGGGCCTCGCCACCGTCTTCTTCGACGTCGCCGATCAGAGCTACCTTCCCCATCTGGTCGGCCCCGAGGGGCTGGTGACGGCCAACTCGCGCCTGGTCGTCGTGGACCAGACGGCCGCGGTGGCCGGGCCCGGCGTCGCCGGCCTGATCGTGCAGGCCATCACGGCGCCGCTGGCCGTGGTGGTGTCGGCGTTCGCCTATGTGGGCTCGGCCCTCTGCGTGGCACGCATCGAGGACCGGCGGCCCGAGACGGTCGACCGCGGGCCGCGTGAGCCCCTCGGCCGCTCGGTCCTGCAGGGCGTCCGGTACCTGTGGGACCACCCGGTACTCCGCTGGCTGGTGGCCTGTTCCACGACCATGACGTTCTGCTGGAGCATGGGCTACGGCATGCTCCTGGTCCTGCTGGCCCAGGACCTGGGGGTGTCCGCCGTCACCATCGGGCTCCTGTTCACGGCGGGGGGCGTGGGGGGCCTGTGCGCGACCATGGTGGTACGGCCCATCGTCGAACGGTTCGGTGACGGACGTGCCGTCGTCCTGAGCGTGACCCTGACCGCCCCGTGCACCCTGCTGGCGGGGCTGGCGGAGTCCGGGGCACGGCTCGCGTTCGTGGTGTGCGCGCAGTTCGCCTTCGCGGCGGGGCTGGTCGTCTACAACGTCGCACAGGTGAGTTACCGCCAGCGAACGGTGCCCACGAACCTGCTGGGCCGGGTGAACGCGACGGTTCGCTTCTTCGCCTGGGGGGCGCGCCCGCTGGGCATGCTCCTGGGAGGTGTCCTCGCGGAGTTCCACGGCGCCCGGTCCGCCGTCTGGGCGGGAGCCGTCGGGACGGCCCTCGCCTCGCTCTGGCTCCTCTGCTCCCCGCTGCGCGGTATGCGCGTGCTCGCGCGGCCCTCGTCCGACTCCGGCTCCTCCGTCACCAAGGAAGTCCTGTGAACGACAACCTCGCCGAACCCTCCGTGCCGCCGAAGCTGGTGTGGATCACCACCCCCGACAACTACGACCCGCACCTGCAGGAGCGGCTGCGGCGCAGAGGCTCCGAGCGCGTCGACATGCTGCGCGCGGCGGGCTTCGACGTGCGCATCGCCCACTCCTGCGACATCGTCCCGGCATGGAACGGCTCCCCGCGCCTGCTGTGGGAGAAGGAGGACCTGCTCGCCGAGTACGCGGGGTTCCTCGTCACCTCCTGGTCCTGGGATCCGGCCATCACCAGGCACATCGAGGCCATCACGCGGACCATCAGGGCCTCCGACTGCGTCCTCCTCACCGACGGGACCCGGGATCCCGAGGTCCTCGGCCTCGACAAGCTGGCGATGTACCACCACGCGGCCGCGCTGGGCGTCCCCGTGCCGCCCACCGTCTCGGTTCCCTTCGGACGCTACGCCCGGCGCGCTCTGGAGGCCGTGCGCACGGAGCTGCCGGCCGGGCCGTACGTGGTGAAGCCGCGCTCCATGGCCATGGGTTTCGGAGTGCTCAAGGCCGACACCCCCCAGCACCTCTCCTCCACGATAGACCTGCTGACGCCCGGCGGGCTGGGCTGCCTGATCCAGCCCCACGTGCCCAACGACGGCGACGTGCGGGTCTACGTGCACGAGGGCAGGGTGATCGCCGCGCTGCTGCGCGAGCCGGCCGGGAAGTCGTACCTGGCCAACGTGAGCCAGGGGGGAAGCGGTTCCGGATACGAGCCACCGGCCGACGTGGTCGAGTCGAGTGAGCGGCTGGCCCGGAGTCTGGAATCGGACTACCTGTGCGTGGACTGGCTGCTCACCGGGGACGGCCATGTGTTCAACGAGTGGATGACCGTCTCGGCCGCCTACGAGGACCTGCCCGAACCGGACCGGCGGCGCGTCGCGGACGCCCTGGTCCAGTACATACGCGGTCGCCTCGGCGAAGGGGCGCGCCGTCCGCTGTGACGCGCGGAACACCGCTCCCGGCGCCGCTCGGCAGCCGCCCCGGGCCCGGGGCGGAGACGGCGGGGCCGCCGCCTCCCGCTCATCTCGGAAACCGAGCGGAAGACGGCGGCCCCGGAACAGGTCCGTCACCTCACCACGCGAAGGCCTCGGGAGACGGTCCGGGGCCGGGGAAGATCTCGTCCAGCGACGCCAGCAGTTCCTCGCCCAGCTCCAGCTCCACCGCGCGCAGCGCCGAGTCGAGCTGCTCACGCGTGCGCGGGCCGATGATCGGGCCGGTGATGCCGGGCTGGGCCAGGTGCCAGGCCAGGGCCACCTCGCCGGGCTCCAGACCGTGCTCGTCCAGCAGGTCCTCGTACGCCTGGACCTGGTCGCGCAGTCCGGGGTTGTTCGCCAGCGCCTGCGACGAACGCCGCTCGGGATTCTCCCGCTCCTTGCGGAGCACGCCGCCCAGCAGCCCCCCGCCCAGCGGGGACCACGGGATGACGCCGAGGCCGTAGCCGCGCGCCGCCGGGATGACCTCCATCTCGGCGCGGCGCTCGACGAGGCTGTACTTGCACTGCTCGCTGACCAGACCGAGGCGGCCGGTGCGGGCGGCGGCCTCGTTGGCCCGGGCGATGTGCCAGCCGGCGAAGTTGGACGACCCGACGTACAGGACCTTGCCCTGCTGGACCAGGACGTCCATCGCCTGCCAGATCTCCTCCCACGGCGTGTTCCGGTCGACGTGGTGGAACTGGTACAGGTCGATGTGGTCGGTGCGCAGCCGCTTCAGGCTGGCGTCGACGGCGCGGCGGATGTTCACCGCGGAGAGCTTGTCGTGGTTGGGCCAGACCTCGCCGTCCGTGGCCGCCATGTTGCCGTAGACCTTGGTGGCGAGGACCACCTTGTCGCGGCGGTCGCCGCCCTTGGCGAACCAGTTGCCGATGATCTCCTCGGTGCGGCCCTTGTCCTCGCCCCAGCCGTAGACGTTGGCCGTATCCAGAAAGTTCAGACCCGCGTCGAGAGCGGCGTCCATGATGCCGTGGCTGGTTGATTCGTCTGTCTGCGGACCGAAGTTCATCGTGCCGAGAACGAGCCGGCTGACCTTGAGTCCTGTACGTCCGAGCTGCGTGTACCTCATGAGCCACAAGCCAACTGCTTCGAGCCCGCTTCAGGCAAGCGCGAAACGGCCCCCGCCGGGCTCCGGCCCCGCGCCCCGCCGGACGGCCCGCCGGTCACCGCGGGCCGGGCGGCCGACAGCTCCCGTGCGGTCCTGCGGGTCCGGTGACTCAGTCTCCGGTGTTCGTCGCCCACACCGGGACGCCGTTGCGGTCGTAGACGACGACGTTGCCGTCGTCCTGGACCGCGAGGGTCTCGCCCCGGCTCCAGGTGTTGGAGTGCCACAGCGGCCTGCCGCTGATGTCGTAGAGCACGAAGTTGCCGTCCTCCTGGAAGACGGCGCAGTTGCCGTTGGGCCAGGCGTTCGGCGCCTGCCACACCGGGCGGCCGTCCTTGTACAGAACGAAGTTGCCGTCCTCCTGCACCCGCAGCACGGCCCTTCCGTTCCCCGAGGTCAGTGCCTGGTTCCTGCAGAACTCCGTGCCCTTGCCGAAGTGTGCGTCGGCCGTCGTCCCGGACTCGCCGGGCACCTGGGCCGTCCGCGACTGCTGCTGCGCCGCGGGGGCGGGGGCCGCCACGGCGACGGCGGTGGTTCCGCCGGTCATCAGCGTGACCGCTGTGACGGCGAGGGCCAGACGGCTGAAGCTCCTGCTCACGAGAACCTCCTCGATACGGTCGGCACTTCGGAGTGAAGCGCCCGAGAACCGAACTCCCCAGGAGTCGGGGAACCGAATCCGACGCCCTTACCAGGAGAAAAGAACAAGACATCGGGAAATCTTCAGGAGAAATGTTTTCCCTCGGTCGACACCGCGAGGAAAATCACTCCACCTCCGCGAATAATGGCGGATTATCGCCCGACGGAAAAAAATTTAAATCATCTTATCGCAACCTTCTGAGACCCTATCCTCAAGAGGTCTCCCCTGCTCCGAGCCCCCGACGAAACGGGGACAGCCCGGGAGCACGCCGGGAGGACGCCGGTGGGAGGGGGCCCGGCCCGTGATATCCGCCGGGCACCCCGACGTCGCGGCCGCCACGGTCCCGCCGAGGCTTTCCGCCTCTCTCCTCCTCGCCGTGGCCGGGCACGCACCGCCGGAAAGCCCCGCGGGGCGCTCGCACATCCCGGGGAGGAAACCGGCGGCGGGCCCGGCGGCCTGCTCAGCCGATGAGGGCCGCCAGCATCACCACGACGAGCATGAGCACCAGGGCCCCGCTGACGATGCGGGTACGGGTCTTCGGGTCCACGCCCCAACGGTAGCCCGCCCGGCCGGCCGGCGGCCCGTCAGCGGCCCAGCGGCCAGGCCGCCGACGTCTCGTAGCGGGGGTGCTCCCCCGGCGTCCCGGAGCGGGGCAGCCGGCTGCGTACGAGGGCCAGCTCCTCGGCCCTCCAGAGGCTCCCCTCGAAACCCTCCAGGGCCGACGCCAGGGGGCGCAGGCCGGAGCCCGGTCCGCGGCGGCCGGCGCGGGCCAGGGTCAGATGCGGCTTGTAGGGGCGGTCATCGGTCGGCACCCCGGCCCGGTTGATGCCCGCCGTGACGGAGGCGGCCAGCCGCCGCAGCGGCTCGCGGCCGTCGTCCACCCCGGCCCACAGCACCCGGTCGCCGAACCGGCCGCCCCCGGCCAGCCGCACCTCGAAGGGGTGGTGGCGGTGGGCGGCGCGCTCCAGGCGCTCGCACAGCGCGGGCAGGAGGTCGTCGTCCACCTCGCCCAGGAAGGCGAGCGTGAAGTGCCAGCCCTCGGGGAGGGCCCAGCGCAGCCGGTCCGCGCCGGGCAGCCCCCGCAGCCGCTCCACCTCCTCGCCGAGTTCCGCGACGGCGGTGGGCGGCGGCAGCACGGCGGTGAAAAGCCTCATGGGGAGAGTCTCACGCGAGCGGGCCGCTCACGCGAGCACGTCCCTGCGGTGGTCCCGCTCCTCGCCCGGTGCGGAGGCCGGGGCGCTGGGGGGCGCGGTGGCCGGGGCGGCGGCGGGGACGGTCCGGCGCGGGGAGACCGGGGTGCGGTCCTGCGGGGCCGGGCCGTCCCCGGCTATGCCCTCCGGCCCCTCCGGGCCCGCCACTCCGGCCGCTCCGGCCGCCCGTACGCCCCGCGCCACCGGGACGAACGTCAGGCCCCGGCGTCCACGGCGCAGGCCCACCCTCGGGCGCAGCCCGCCGATCCGGGCCAGCACCAGGGCGGTGGCGACGGCGGCCGCGGCCGAGACCAGGCCGCCGGCCAGGAAGCCGACGCGGGCGCCGTAGGTGTCGGTGATCCAGCCCATCAGCGGAGCGCCGAACGGGGTGCCGCCCATGAACACCATCATGTACAGGCTCATCACCCGGCCGCGCATCGCCGGATCGGAGGCGAGCTGGACGGTGGAGTTGGCGGTGACGTTGAAGGTCAGGCCCACCGCGCCGATGGGCGCCATCAGCAGGGCGAAGACCCAGAACGACGGGGAGAGGGCCGCGGTCATCTCCAGCACGCCGAAGAGCAGCGCGGCGCCGACCATCACCCGCATCCGGCTCACGCCGCGCCGGGCGGCCAGCAGCGCGCCGACGACCGAGCCGACGGCCATCAGGCTGTTGAGCAGGCCGTAGGTGCCCGCGCCCTCGTCGAAGACCTTGTCGGTGAAGGCGGTGAGCCAGATGGGGAAGTTGTAGGCGAAGGTGCCGACGAAGCCGACGAGCGTGATCGGCCAGATCAGCTCCGGCCGGCTCGCGACGTACCGCAGGCCCTCGCGGAGCTGGCCCTTGGCGCGCGGGGCGCGCTCGATGACGTGCAGCTCGGCGGTGCGCATCATCAGCAGGGCGGTGATCGGCGCGATGAACGACAGCCCGTTGAGCAGGAACGCCCAGCCGCTGCCCACGGCCGTGATCAGCACACCGGCGACGGCCGGGCCGACCAGGCGGGCGGACTGGAAGTTGGCGCTGTTGAGGGAGACGGCGTTGGCGAGCTGGTCGGGGCCGACCAGCTCCGAGACGAAGGTCTGCCGGGCGGGGTTGTCCACGACCGTCGCCAGTCCCAGGACGAGGGCGAGGGCGTAGACGTGCCAGACGTGGACGTGCCCGCTGAGGGTCAGCGCGGCGAGCGCGAGTCCGGTCAGGCCCATCGCCGTCTGGGTGATCAGCAGCAGCCTGTGCTTGGGGTAGCGGTCGGCGATGACGCCGCCGTACAGCCCCAGCAGCATCATGGGGAGGAACTGCAGCGCCGTGGTGATGCCGACGGCCGCCGCGGATCCGGTGAGGCTGAGGACCAGCCAGTCCTGGGCGATGCGCTGCATCCAGGTGCCGGTGTTGGAGACGAGCTGCCCCGCGGCGAACAGCCGGTAGTTGCGGATGCGCAACGAGCTGAACGTCGAGGGCTTCGCGTTCCTCGCGGGCTTCGTGCTCTCCGCCCCGTCGGCGGGCTCCCCGGCCTCGGCGGGGTCGTTCGGGTTCTCGTCGGGTGCGGGTGCGGAGTGTGCTCCGGGTCCCGGACTCAATCGGTTTCGCCTCCTCGTGGCACTGCTCCTTACAGTTGCGCGAGCTTCTCCAGGACGGGGGCCGCCGCGCGCAGCCGCGCCCACTCGTCCTCGTCGAGCCGCCCGGCGAGTTCGGCGAGCCAGGCGTCGCGCTTGGTGCGGCTCGCGGCGAACATCGCCTCGGCCTGCTCGGTCTGGGTGACCACCTTCTGGCGGCGGTCGTCCCTGTGCGGTTCCAGCCGGACGAGCCCCTTGGCCTCCAGCATCGCCACGATGCGGGTCATCGACGGCGGCTGCACGTGCTCCTTGCGCGCCAGCTCACCGGGCGTGGCGGAGCCGCAGCGCGCGAGGGTGCCCAGGACCGACATCTCGGCCGGGCTCAGCGACTCGTCGACGCGCTGGTGCTTGAGGCGGCGCGCCAGGCGCATCGTGGCGGAGCGGAGGGCGCTGACGGCTTCGGCGTCCTCGCCCTGGGTCAGGTCCGGCATATTCATTAGCCTAACTCATTACTTCTCCTAAGGAGCGGTTCCCAAGGGCGCGGAGGACGTGTCCTTGCTCACCCGTACGGGTGGGCCGGCAAGGAAGACCGACACACTCCCCCGTCTACCCCGCCACCGCCTCCCCATGGAGCCCACGGATGGACGGTGCGCTGCTCGAACGGCTCCGCCGCCGTACCGCGGAACGCGGAACGGGCGCCTGGGACCGCATGGCCCCGGACGCCCGTCCGTGTCGGCTTCGACGAGCGCCTCACCCCGTCCGCGGACGAGACGGAACGCCTCCGCGCGGGCGGAGTCCCGGCCCCTGCCCCGTCACCCGATCCCGAGCGCCTGCTGTATCGGGTCCAGCAGGAAGTAGACCAGGAAGCAGGCACCGACGGCGTTCAGCAGCCACGGGATCTCGCGGAAGCGCCCGGTGGCGGTGCGCAGCAGGATGTAGGAGAGCACGCCGATGCCGATGCCGTTGGTGATGCTGTAGGTGAACGGCATGGAGATCAGCGTCAGGAACGCCGGGACGGCGACGGTCTGGTCGCTCCAGTCGATCTCCCGCACGTTCGAGGCCATGATCAGGAAGCCGACCACGACCAGCGCCGGGGTCGCCGCGTGCGAGGGCACCACGGTGGCCAGCGGCGTGAAGACCAGGGCCAGCAGGAACAGCGCGCCGGTCATGATGTTCGCCAGGCCGGTACGGGCCCCCTCGCCGACACCGGCGGTGGACTCCACGAAACAGGTGTTGGCCGAGCAGGAGCCGAAGCCGCCGCCCGCCACCGCGACGCCGTCCGTCATCAGGATGCGGCCCATGCCCGGCAGCCGGCCCTGCTCGTCGGTCAGCCTCGCCTCGTGGCCGACGCCGATGATGGTGCCCATCGCGTCGAAGAAACCGGACAGCAGCACGGTGAAGACGAACAGCGAGCCGGTCAGCACACCGACCTCCGCGAAGCCGCCGAAGAGGCTGACCTCGCCGATCAGGCCGAAGTCCGGGGTGCTCACGATACTCCCGGGCACGTCCGGAACGGCCAGGCCCCAGGCCGCGCCGGGGACGTCGGCGACCGCGTTGATCACCACGGCGACCACGGTCATCACGACGATGCTGATCAGGATCGCGCCCTTGGTCCTCCTGATGACCAGGACGAAGGTGAGGGCCAGGCCGAGGACGAAGACGAGCACCGGCCAGCCGGTCAGGTGGCCGCCCTGTCCGAGGCCGAGCGGCACGGTGGTGTGCGCGGCGTCGGGGTTGCGGGTGACGAATCCGGAGTCCACCAGGCCGATGAGGGTGATGAACAGGCCGATGCCGATGGCGATGGCCCGGCGCAGTCCGCCGGGGATGGCGTCCATGACGCGTTCGCGCAGTCCGGAGGCGACCAGCAGCATCAGCACCAGCCCGGCCAGGACCACCATGCCCATGGCGTCGGGCCAGCTCATCTGCGGTGCGAGCTGGAGGGAGACCACGGCGTTGATGCCGAGCCCGGCGGCCAGCGCGATGGGCACGTTGCCGATGACGCCCATCAGGATGGTGGTGAGACCGGCCATCAGCGCGGTGGCGGTGACGAGCTGGGCGTTGTCGAGCTGCTGGCCGAACTTGTCCGTGCCCGCGCCCAGGATGATCGGGTTCAGCACGATGATGTAGGCCATCGCGAAGAAGGTGGCGAGTCCGCCGCGCAGCTCGCGGCCCACGCTCGAGCCCCGCTCGGAGATCCTGAAGAAGCGGTCGAGGCCGCCCCCCGGCGGCCGGGTCCCGGTTTCGCTGCCGGGGGTGCCGGGGGTGTCTGGCGTGGCCGGGGTGTCGGTGGCCGGAGCGGGCATGCGTGACCTTCACTGGGCGGTTCGGGAACGGTTTCGGAGGTTCCTCCAACAGGAACCAGCCAATCCAGGATGCTTTCAGTATGAACGCACTACTGTGGAAAAGGCCATCCGCGGGCGGGGGCATTCCCCGGGCACGGCCGTGACGCTCCCCACACGCCCCCCCGCCCCGCCGCCACCCGGACGCCGCTCCCGGATCGGCCCCGTTCCCCCTCCTCGTTACGCTGGTGCGGAACGCCGCGGCACGGACGGGCGACGGGGTGACGGGAAGCGAGAGGGCCAGGCCATGGGCTGGAGCAGGTGGACGAGCGGCGAGCGTGAGGCACCCGAACCCCTGGAGGGCAACGTCGTCGCCACCGTCGTGGGCGGCACGGTCATCTGGTTCACGCTCTTCCTGGTCCAGCTCCCCTTCTACGGCTGGTTCGACGAACACGACCGCACCTGGTGGCTGTGGACCTGCCTGGCCGGCGGTGTCCTGGGCCTCTACGGCATCTGGTTCGTCCGCCGCCGCGAGGCGGCGCTGCGCCGCGAACGCCTCGCACGGGAGACCGGGGCGGACCCCGGACCCGGCACGGAATCCGGCGCGGGCGCAGGCGCGGGCCCCGCTCCGGAGGGCCCCGCCCCCGCCGAGTGACCCTCGGCCGGGTGCTCCGCCTCGGCGGAAGCCGTACAGCCTTCCCTGGTTTCTCCCTCGTCACACCCGCACCCGCACCCGTGCCGCGGACCGCGCGCGAGGGCGCGTCCGCCTCGTAGTGCCTGGGGCATGGCGGAACGTGCTGAGGCAGTACGGGGCGCGATCTCAAGGACGCGCGTCCCCTCGGCCGCCCGCAGGGCCTCAAGCATCCGCACGACCAGACTCGGCAGGGTGGACGAGGACGACGGGGCCGCGGCGATCCGCCCCTCGACCTGATCGGGGAAGACCCCTCCGGCCACCTGCGTCACAAGGGTGTCGTCCTCGTAGATCCGCGCGATCCCCTCCTCGGAGTCCCCGACCACAGGGCGGTACCAGCCGCCGTCCTCGTACTCGAACCAGCCGCGCGCCAGGAACGCCTCGCGGGGCACCGACATGACGGCCGCCTCCCATTCGGGGCTGAGCAGGACACCGGACTCGGACAGGCGCCGCGCGAGAACGGCCCGCAGGTGTTCCGAACGCAGGGGATCAGTCATGCCGGGCTCACTCCGTTCTCCAACAGATCTGCGATTGCGTGTGTGATCGGCAGTCCGGCCGCATCTTCGAGCCACGCCCACTGGCCATTGGGGGTTGCGCTCCAGGAACCACCACGCCCCGTCCACGGTGACGGCGAAGTCGAAGGCACCGAAGTTCAGGCCGAAATCGGCGAGGAACCGCACCAGCGCTCCGCGCATGTCCTCCGGACATGCGACCGGTTCATAGGTGAGATTCCGGTACTCGGCTCTCCAGTCCACGACCCCGGGCGGCGCGGTGATCCGGGCGCTGAACACCTGTTCGCCGACGACGACCGCCCGCACAGTCGAGCTCCGCGATGCACGGGCCGCACGCGTACACGTCGCCCGTCGTACCGGGCGTGGTCACGGACCCGACCCACAGCACGCGCACGCCTCCCGTCGGCAGTACAACCAACAGGCGCCGGCCACCCACTGGTTCCCGTCGTCCGTCTGCGCGACGAGCGGCCATGCATCGCACCACGTACGCGCCGTGGCCGGGGCGAAGGTCATGCCGTGCCCCCGTTCATCCGCGCGAGTTCCAGAAAGCCTCCCGCCTTCTCGATCTCACGCGCCACCTCGTCGTACTCCTGCGGAACGGGCGAGACCATCGAGCGCCACGCCGTGAGCACCGCCCCGGCCTCGCCGCTCCTGATGCGGCCCTGTTCTCCCGAAGCTGCCGCGAAGTGACAAGTAACTCAGTGTGTTGTTAGGGCCTTGGCTTCTGTGCGAGGTTCAGGAACCTCGCTGCCGGTGAGGGCGGCGAAGTCGGCGTGGGCCTGTTCGATGGCTTCCGGGTACGCCGCCCGCTTCTCGTGTTCGGCGAGCGCCCGGTAGATGCTGGCGACGGAGGGGTTCTGTCCCTTGCGTTTGCCGGTGGGGATGATCAGGTCGGGCTGGATCTGCTCGACGGACTCGCCGTTCGCCCTGCGTCGGAGCACGGTGTGGAGCATGTCGTCGGTGATGACCGGGGGCCGGCCGCCGTGCTTGCCCTTGCGGGCTGCGGTGTCGAGCCCTTCGAGCGTGGACTCGCGGATGTTCTCCCGCTCGGTCTCCGCCATCGCGGCGAAGAACGCGAACAGCAGCTTTCCTGGCCCGGTGGGGTCGTAGATCCCGGGCAGGGGCCCAGCGAGCATCTCCAGGATGAGGCCGTGGGCGGTGAGGTGATCAGCGAGCGCGGTGAGTTCGGCGGCGTCGCGGCCGAGGCGCTTCATCTCGTACACGGTGAAGATGACGCGGCAGTGCGGGGCGTGCGCCTTGACCTCCCGCGCCGTCCTCAACGCCTCCTCGAAGCGGGGACGGACCCGCACCCGGGTGCTGATCTTCTCGCTGAAGATCTTGTCCCTGGGGATGCCGTGCTTGCTGAGCGCGTCGAGCTGGGAGTCGAGTTCCTGCCCGAGGGTCGAGCAGCGCGCGTAGCCGATGCGGATGTCCGCGCTCGGCAGGTCCGGTCCGCGGTCGGCCGGGGTCGGCACCCGCAGCGCCTTCTTCAGCCGGGGCACCATGGTGAAGCGGCGCGTGTGGTAGGCGGAGGCGACCGCGCCGCCGCGCGAGCGGCAGGGTGAACCGGGCTGTGCGTCACACTTCGGACAGGCGTGCTGTTCGACATCGTCGGCGTCCGACCGGTCGGACGGGGAAGGCTGCTGAGGGTCCGTCATGGGCCCGGACTTTCGCACAATGCAAGTCTCAGAAGGCGGTCCGTCCCGCATTTGAGTGAGAACGGGTTCTGCGAACGAATCCGGGTCTGGCGGGGCTCCGGCGGCCCGTTTCTGATCTTGCTCGCGCAAAGGAACGTTTGTGAGAGTAACTGCACGTGCAGTTCGGTCCTTACCTGTCTTCGGTGAAGATCACTGCTGGCCGGCGGGCCTCATCCGGGCAACCTGCGGAGGGCCTCTGGCGGTGTTCCTCAGATCCATGGGAGTCGGGTGGTTATCGTGCCTGGGGGAAGACGTTGCCCCTCTGAATCATGTAATGGCAAAGATGACTAATCAGACAGCATGTGCCTGGTGAGTATGGCCGAGGAGTCACTTGGGGCGCCGCGGTGATTGAGTCAGCCTGGGTATGTGGGGCGAGGCACGATCTGCATCGTCCCAGGCCACCGTCCTGGTGCGCAGCTATGCGCTGTGCGACCGCATATGTGGAGGAGAATCCCTTGGCTGGAGCGAAAGACGGCGTCTTCGCTGAGAAGATATCTCCGTACCTGCGACAGAAGATGGCCGAGAGGGGGAGCAGTGCTGAACTCTCGTTCCTGGACCTTCAGTACGTCGCCGACCCCTCGGAGAATGTCAGCCGGGCTCACGAAGTCGCCCGGCACTACGAGTCCGAGCTGCACCCCACCTTTGAAGGTGAGGAGCTCAGGGGCGTCGAGAAGCTGTACCGCCGGACCTTGTTGGTCGAGCCCACCACCATCTGTGCCGCCCACTGCCGCTGGTGCATCCGCGGACAGTACGACACCAAGACTCTGAGAAACGACGATTTAGCACGTATCGCCCGCTACTGCGGCTTAGCTCCGGAAAACTCCGACGTGCGTGAGGTACTCATCACCGGAGGCGACCCTCTGATCCTCGTCGACCGGCTGGAGTTTCTCCTCGACGCGATCGAGCAGCACGCTCCCCAGGTCGAAGTCGTACGCATCGGTACCCGGGTACCGATGCAGGACCCCAAGCGCGTCGACGAACGCATGGCACGAGCCCTCCGCCCCGCCGCCGTTCGACGTTCCGAGTGGAGATCGCCACCCACATCAACCACCCGGGCGAGCTGTTTCCCGAGGTCCGCGAGGCCTACGCCAAGCTGCAGGAAGCTGGTGCCCGCATCTATGACCAGACTGTCCTGCTCCGTGACGTGAACGACGACATCGATACCCTTGTCAGCCTCTACGACGAACTTCGGTACCTGGACATCGAGGCGCACCACCTGTTCCATTGCGTGCCCATCCGTGGCATGGACCACCACAGAACCTCAATCGCGCGAGGGCTTGACCTCTTCCGGCAGCTGACCGTGTCCGGGATGACCTCTGGACGGGCCAAGCCCCACTACGCACTCATGACGGACGTCGGCAAGGTCGCCCTCTACGAGGGCTCTCTCGTCGACCGGGACGGCAGCCGCGTGCTCGTGCAGACGGGCTACTCCTACAACGACAGGCTTCGCTGGGCGCCGGACTGGCAGCTGCCGGCCTCCGCGCGGGTGGACGACAACGGACTCCTCCAAGTCTGGTACCTCGACAGCGACGGCGGGAAGGCGGAGGTCTGATGCCGCCGACACTGTGGCTGGGGAATGCCTGCACGGAGCACATGGTCGACCGAATGGACCTGCTCACAGAAGCGGACTACCGCGGCATCCTTTTCGCGATGAAACGCCTGACCTGGCTGCTGAGAGATCACGACGTGCTCGTCATCCCCCGGCCTGTGACGCAGGACTTCCTCGAGTACGTGACGCGCCACACGGGTACCGACCCTGCCACTCTCCGCGTGATCAGCCCCGACGCACCGTTGCTCACACACCAGGAACTACGCACGTCGAAGGTGTCCGCGGCACTCCAGGAACTGACGGCCGAGTCGCTGGACTACCAGCCCTACATACACGACCGCGGCGCGGTCACCTTCGCCCAGCACATCGGCCTGGACGACGTCAACGCGAGCAACTCCTTCCTTGCCGAAGGCGGCGCCGAGCTCCTCAACAGCAAGGTCGTCTTTCGGGCGCTCGCAGCCGGCGCGGGCGTCCCTGTCCCGGCGGGCATGCCCTGCCGCACCACTGGGGACTTGGTGCACGCTGTGAAACGATTGCTGCCACGCACCGGATCCGTGATCATGAAGCGTGACCGGGCCGTCGGAGGCCACGGCAATCTCGTCATCACCACGAACGAGGACGTCCACGCGGTGGGCGCCATGGAAGCACTTCACGTCACGGACACCTGCGACCTGACCGAACTCGTTACGGCGGCGGGCCTCGCCGAGACTTTCGCCCCCATGGGGGAAGTCGTCGTGGAGGAGTTCCTTCCTGACTGCCGTTCCGTGTATGCGGAGGTGCGCTGCCCTCTGCCGCCGGAGGAGCCGCAGATCCTCAACACGGGCTCCCTGCGTACGGGCGAAGACCCACCTGTCCTCGCCGGGCTGGAACTCCCCCTCACCGACGTTTCCGACGACGTGAGAAAAATCTTCACAGACGGCGCGCTCCGGCTCGCCCGGCTGATGCAGACCCTCGGCTACCAGGGCCTGGCGAGCATCGACGCGGTAATCTCGCCCGATGGCACCGTCCGATTCAACGAGGTCAATGCCCGGCTGGGCGGCAGCACCCACCTCGACGCCATCGCCACAGTGCTCCTCGGCAAGACCTGGGCCGACGACCATGTGCTTCTGAGCCGGTTCAGCGTCCCCGCACCACCCTTTACCACGCTCGTCGACGGCCTGGCACGCAACGGTCTTGCCTGGGACAGGGCAGCGCGAGAGGGAGTGGTGATCGCCTCCGACGACACCGAAGCCAGCGGCACGGTCGAGTACGTCGTCCTGGCGCCCACCTGGTCGCGGTGCCGGGCGTTGGAGGCAGAACTCCATGCCTACCTGGCCGAGAGCGTGCAGTCTGCCGACCACTGATCAGACGAGGGAAGAACCACAAGATGTCCTACCGCGCCCTTGTCGGCAAGCAGACGGTTCTGTGGTCGTTCACCGTCGCAGCTGGCCGACTACCGGTGGCGATGGCCCCGCTCGCGTTCGTCTTCCTCGCGAAGGAAGCATCCGGCGACTACGCTCGTGGCGCGGTGCTGGCCGGCGCGTACACAGTGGCCGAAGCCGTCGGCGCCCCGTTCCTCGGCGCACGCCTGCGGAACCGCCCCTACCGGCGCGAGATCGCTGTGGGGCTCCTCGCGAGCGCCGTGTTCTTCGCCGGGATCGCTGTCCTTCCTGATGCCCCGCTCACAGTCACCGTCATCATGGCGGCCTCTGCGGGGGCAGCAGGGGCCGCTGTGCCTGGCGCGCTGCGAGCCATGGTGGCCGACCTGGTCCCGGCCAAGGACCTCAATTCAGCGCTCAGCTGGGAATCCTCACTGAACATGGCCGTGTGGGCGGCGTCACCCGCCCTCGTCGCCAGCGCAGCTACCTGGTGGTCAGCCACGGTCCCGTTCTACACGGCTGCGGCATCTGCACTGGTGGCAGCGGGCTGCATCTTCGCGCTGCCGGAGAAGACGGGGAGACCGGAGACCGGCGTGCGGCTGAAGGCTGTAGCGAGACAGCTCACCGCAGCTTGGCCGATCTATCTCACCAGCGCGGCTGCGATGTACTTGCTGGCCACCGTGGAACTGTCCCTCCCGGCGCTGCTTGAGCAGCGGGAACTCCCGGCCGCCGCCAGCGGGCCCTTGCTGACCGGATTCGCCCTCGCCAGCATCGCCGGCGGGCTCGTGTACGGCCTGCGGACCTGGCCAGGCAGTCCAGAACGGCACAGCACGATCTTCCTGCTGGCGACCGTTGCCTCAGCCGTTTCTGCCGCGGCGGTGCCCGTCCTGGGAGGCCTTGCGGTCGTGCTGCTGGCCGCAGGCATGTTCCAGGCCGTAGTCCTCATCGCGAGGAATCTCTCGCTGCAGCGAGCCCTACCTGCGGACCTGCACGCCGTCGGGTATTCACTCCAGTACGCAGGAAGCGGTGTGGGCTACGGCATCAGCGCGGGTGCGACCGGCGTTCTGCTCAACTGGACCAACCCCACCGCCACCATCCTCATCACCGCTGGCATCACGTTCCTTCTCACAGCCGGATCCATCCTCGGGAGGCACCGTCCCATGACCCAGGAAACCGAACGCGTGAGCAACGGGCCGCCGCAGAGGCTGTAGCCCAGCGAGTCCGTGCACTGGGGCCCGGCGCTCGCCATGCCCATCCCCTTCTCAACCCGCGGCCCGGCGCCTCACCCTGGTCAACGATCCGGCCGTCTGGCAGCGACGCCGGGACACGGTGGCCTTCAGGATGCCGACCCGGCCGCCGCCGACGGGACTGTAAAACGTTCGGTGTAACTCCTGAGCAAGGAAGATGCATCGATGACCAGTGAGAACGTGACCGAGACCGAGACCGTCAAGGCCGTCGAGCCGCAGTCGGCGAGG
>NZ_JBXUOY010000087.1:0-18079 GCF_057196705.1 Streptomyces sp. ATLC9
CCCGCGCGCGGCCCCGCGCACCCCCCGCCCCCCCCCCCCCCCCCCCCCCTCCGGCCGCCCGCCCCCGCCCCCCCGCGGAAGGAGGAGGAGCCCCCACATGCGACAGACCGGACACATCCCGCGGACGACGCCGACGGCGCGGAGGAGCCCCGCGAGGCTGCTGGCCTCGCTCTTCGCCTTCGCGCTGGCACTGCCCCTTGCGCTTGTCATGACCTCGGCAAGTTCGGCGGGCGCCCACGGCTGGATCACCTCCCCGCCCAGCCGCCAGGACCACTGCGCCACCGGCCGGGTCACCGGCTGCGACGGCCTGCAGTACGAGCCGCAGAGCGTCGAGGCCCCCAAGGGCTCGCGCCTGTGCAGCGGCGGCACCCGGTGGACCTTCCTGGACGACGACAGCCGCAACTGGCCGGTGACCCAGGTCTCCAGCACCGTCACCTTCCAGTGGCGGCTGACCGCCGCGCACAGCACCAGCACCTGGGACTACTACGTCGACGGCGTGCTGTTCAAGCGGTTCGACCAGGGCGGCACCCGTCCGCCGTCGAACATCTCGCACACCCTGAGCGGTCTGCCCTCCGGCAAGCACAAGATCCTCGCCGTGTGGAACGTCGCGGACACCGCCAACGCGTTCTACAACTGCGTGGACATCCAGGTCGGCAGCGGCGGCGGAGACGGTGGCGGCGGCGACGGAGGAACGCCCACCCCGCCGGCCGAGTGCGCCTCCTCCCCCGCCTGGGACCGCTCCGCCGTCTACACCGGCGGCCGGACCGTCATCCACCGCGGCCACGCCTGGCGGGCCGCCTGGTGGACGCGCGGCGAGGAGCCGGGCGTCTCCGGGGTCTGGCGGGACCTGGGCCTCTGCTGAACCACGCACCACACGCCGCTGCCCCCCGCCCCGCGGGGGGCAGCGGCCTGCCGCTCCGGAGCGAGCGGTCGGAGCCCTGCGACCACCACGCGGTCGCCGCACGGCTTGCGCACGCCGTCCTCGTCGGAGGCGGAGACGGTGACCGGCCGCCGCGGGGCGACGGCCGGCCCGTGCCGTCATGTCGCCGTCACACCGCCGGGCCCGTGAGGCGGGCGTGGAGGCGGCGGGCGGAGGCGTCGGTGAGGGAGGCGATCTGGTCGACGATCACGCGCAGCCGGGCCCGGTCGTCGCCGGCCTCCGAGAACAGCGCGCGGAACTGCGGGTCCAGCCCGTCCGGGGCGCGGGCGGCCAGCGCCCGGGCCAGCCCGGCCAGGACGTCGCGCTGCTCGCCGCGCAGCCGCTCCTGGCCGGGGCGCTGCATGACGTACCGGTCGGCGACGGCCTTGAGCACGTCGCACTCCAGCCGCGCGGCGCGCGGGACCACCAGGCCGGCGCCGTAGCGGGTCAGGCGGCCCGGTCCGTACGCCGCCCGGGTCGCGCCCTCGGCGGCCAGGCAGAAGCGGCCGATGAGCTGGCTGGTGGCGTCCTTCAGCCGGGCCTGGGCCACGGCCGTGCCGTCGTAGCCGTGCGGCCACCACTCCTGGTCCAGCAGCCGGTCCAGGGCCTCGGCGAGTTCGGCCTCCTCGGTGCCGGGCGGGGCGTAGCGGGCGGCGGCGACGGCGAAGACCTCGCGGCGCTCGGGCTCGGCCAGCAGCAGGTTGGGGTCGAGATGGCCGGCGTGGAGGCCGTCCTCCACGTCGTGGACGGAGTAGGCGACGTCGTCGGACCAGTCCATGACCTGCGCCTCGAAGCACTGCCCGTGCTCGGGGGCGCCGCGCCGGAACCACTCGAAGACCGGCAGGTCGTCCTCGTAGACGCCGAACTTCCCCGACCCGGGGTCGGCGGGGTGGCCGCCGCGCGGCCAGGGGTACTTGGTGGCGGCGTCCAGCGCGGCGCGGGTGAGGTTGAGGCCGACGCGGACCTGCGGGCCGTCCCCGCCGGCCGGAACGGCGAACCGTTTCGGCTCCAGCCGCGACAGCAGCCTCAGCGACTGCGCGTTGCCCTCGAAGCCGCCGCAGGGCCCTGCGATCTCGTCCAGTACGCGCTCGCCGTTGTGCCCGAAGGGCGGGTGGCCCAGGTCGTGCGCGAGGCAGGCGGTCTCCACCAGATCCGGGTCGCAGCCGAGCGCGGCGCCCAGCTCCCGGCCGACCTGGGCGCACTCCAGGGAGTGCGTCAGGCGGGTGCGGGGGGCGGCGTCCCACGCGCCGGCGGCGGTGTCGGGCGTGACGACCTGGGTCTTGCCCGCGAGCCGCCGCAGCGCGGCGGAGTGCAGCACCCGCGCCCGGTCCCGCTGGAAGGCGGTGCGTCCGGGCCGTTTGTCGGGCTCGGGCACCCAGCGCTCCAGCGCCGCGCCGTCGTAGCCGGCGACGTGCTCCGCCGCTCCGTCTCCCCGGGGGCCGTACGTCGTGTCGTCCATGGCGTACTCATCGCCATACCTGCGGTGCATACACCGACGCTAGCCGCCCCGGGTGACATCCGCGGACGGGCACGGGCGGACACAGGCGGCGGAGCCGGTCAGGAAGCCCGGGCCAGGGCGCCCCGCGGCGGGCAGGGGACGGGCGCGCGGGCCGCCGTACGCACCCGGGCGAGCGCCTCGTCGTAGCGGTGCAGGACGAGGCGGGCCAGCGCCGGGTGCGCGCCCAGCGGACGGGCGGCCGGCAGGCCGGGGGCGTCGCGCGCGCACCGGGCGGCGAAGAGGCCCGGTGCGGTGAAGTACGAGGCCAGGGCGGTGTCGTGGCGCCCGGCGGCGCGCAGGGCTGCCACGGTCTCGGGCACGGTCGGCCCGGCGGCCGAGGCGTAGGCGGGCACCACCGGGACGCCGCCCAGGCGTGCGGAGAGCAGGGCGGCCGTCCGTTCGGCGTCCCGGGCCGAGTCCGGGTCCCGCGATCCGGCCGCCGCCAGCACCACGGCGCCGGTGCGGGACGTGCCGGCGCTCCAGCCCGTCTCGGCCAGCCGCCCGGCCAGCGCCTCGGCCAGCAGCGGGTGCGGCCCCAGCGGTGCGGCGGCCAGGACGGACAGGTGCCCGGCGGCGGCAGCGGCCCCGGGCAGGTCGTGCTTGACGTGGTGGCCGCGGCCCAGGAGCAGCGGGGCGAGGACCGCCTCACCGGCCGGGAGAGCCTCCAGGGCGTCCGGCAGCAGCGGCTCGTTCAGCTCGACGTGGCCGAGTTCCACCCGCAGGCCCGGCCGCAGGGAGCGCACGAGGCCGAGCAGTGCGGTGACGGTGCGCAGCGCCCCGGGGTCGCGGGAGCCGTGGGCGACCGCGACCAGTGGGGGCACGGAGCGGGCGCCGGGCCGGAGGGAGGAGGTCATGGGGCGAGTGTGGCGGGCCCCGGTTGCTCCGCCGTTGCGGCGCTGTGACGCCCGGTTGCGCACGGCTCACGGCACCGGTCCGGGCGGGCTGAGGCGGGCGTGCCGGGCCCGTAACCCACGGGGGCGCGCGGCGTAACACGCTCGACGCACGCTGGGCGGCATGAGCGTGACGACTGCCCAGCCCGCCGGACACGGCCACCGTGCGCCCGCGGCGACCGTGGACACCCACTGCCCGTACTGCGCCCTGCAGTGCGGCATGGGGCTGCGCCCCACCGGGGACGGGGAGGGGGCCGAGGTGGTCGAGCGCACCGCGTTCGACGTCAACCGCGGCGCGTTGTGCGGCAAGGGACGCACCGCCCCGGCCGTGCTCTCCTCCCGGGTGCGGCTGACCGGGCCCCTGGTGCGGCGCCGCGCGGGCGGCCCGCTGGAGCCGGCCGGCTGGGACGAGGCGCTGGACCGCGCCGTGGCGGGTCTCTCGGCGGCGCGGACCGCGTACGGACCGGACTCGGTGGGGGTGTTCGGCGGGGGCGGGCTGACGAACGAGAAGGCGTACTCGCTGGGCAAGTTCGCCCGGCTGGTGCTGGGCACCTCCCAGATCGACTACAACGGCCGGTTCTGCATGTCCTCGGCCGCCGCCGCCCTGAACAGGGCGTTCGGGCTGGACCGGGGGCTGCCCTTCCCGCTGGCGGACGTCGCGCGCACCGGATGCGTGATCCTGGTGGGCGCCAACCCCGCCGACACCATGCCGCCCGCCCTGCGCTACTTCACCGAGCTGCGCGAGCGGGGCGGGAAGCTGATCGTGATCGACCCCCGCCGCACCCGCACCGCCGAGCACGCCGACCTGCACCTGGCACCGCGCCCCGGCACCGACCTGGCCCTCGCGCTGGGCATGCTGCACCTGGTGGTGGCCGAGGGGCGGGTGGACACCGACTTCGTGGCGGCGCGCACCAGCGGCTGGGAGGAGGCGCGCGCGGCGGCGATGGCGCACTGGCCGGAGCTGGTGGAGCGGATCACCGGGGTGCCGGTGCCCGCGCTGCGCGAGGCGGTGGCGCTGTTCTGCGACGCGGAGTCGTCGATGGTGCTCACCGCGCGCGGGCCCGAGCAGCAGTCCAAGGGCACCGACACCGTCGGCGCCTGGATCAACCTGTGCCTGGCCACCGGCCGGGCGGGCCGCCCGCTGTCCGGCTACGGCTGCCTGACCGGCCAGGGCAACGGTCAGGGCGGGCGCGAGCACGGCCAGAAGGCCGACCAGCTGCCCGGCTACCGCAGGCTGGACGACCCGGCGGCGCGCGAGCACGTGGCACGGGTGTGGGGTGTGGACCCCGGCGTGCTGCCGGGACCGGGGCGCAGCGCGTACGAGCTGCTGGACGCGCTGGGGCGCGATGTGCGCGCTCTGCTGCTGACCGGTTCCAACCCGCTCGTCTCCGCGCCGCGAGCCGCCCACGTGGAGGAGCGGCTGCGGTCACTGGACTTCCTGGTGGTGTGCGACGTGGTGCTGTCGGAGACGGCCGCGCTGGCGGACGTGGTGCTGCCGGTGGCTCAGTGGGCTGAGGAGACGGGCACGATGACCAGCCTGGAGGGCCGGGTGCTGCTGCGCCGCAGGGCCCTGGACGCCCCGCCCGGGGTGCGCACCGACCTGGAGGTGCTGAACGCGCTGGCGGGGCGGCTGGGCTGGGAGAAGGGGTTCCCCACCGACCCGGAGGAGGTCTTCGAGGAGCTGCGGCGGGCCTCGGCCGGGGGGCCCGCGGACTACTCGGGGATCACCTACCGGCGTATCGCCGAGGAGGACGGGGTCTTCTGGCCGTGCCCGGAGGCCCCGTCCGGGGGCCCGGGAACGGACGAGGCCGGCGATCCGGCGGTGGACCGCTCCTCCGGCCCCCGCCCCGGTACACCCCGCCTGTTCCTGGACCGCTTCGCCACCGGCGACGGCCGGGCCCGCTTCGCGCTCGTCGTCCACCGCCCGTCGGCGGAGGAACCGGACGCCGACCACCCGCTGCTGCTGACCACGGGCCGGGTGCCGGCCCAGTACCAGTCGGGCGCCCAGACCCGGCGGGTGGCGGAGCTGAACGGCGCCGCCCCGGGCCCGTTCGTCGAACTCCACCCGCGGCTGGCCGAGCGGATCGGCGTGGCCGAGAGGGAGCCGGTGGCAGTGGTCTCGCGGCGGGGACGGGCGGTGGCGCCGGCCCGGATCACGTCGGGCATCCGCCCGGACACGGTGTTCATGCCGTTCCACTGGCCGGGCGAGGGCCGCGCCAACACCCTGACCAACCCGGCCCTGGACCCGGTCTCGCGCATGCCGGAGTTCAAGGTCTGCGCGGTCCGGGTGGAGCGCGCGGGCAACGAGTCGGCCGCGTCCGGTTCGGTGGAGGGCGAGACCCGGGAGGGGACGCGTTAGCGTCGTCGGCGTGTGGACGGGTGTGGACTTCCCCACCGCGGACGGGCCACCGCGTGCCTCGGAACTCGAACGGGACCACGCGGCCGCCTGGCGGGAGTGGGACGAGGACGAGAGCGCCGTGCCCGCACCCGCTCAGGAGCCGCGCGTCTCCTCGGCGACCCAGGCCAGGTAGTCCGCGCCGCCGCGGACGACCGGGGTGGCGATGATCTCGGGAGTGTCGTAGTCGTGGGCCTCGCGCAGGTACGCCTCCAGGGCGTCGTAGCGGGCCGCCGCCGTCTTCAGCAGCACCTGCCACTCGGGCTCGGCGCGCACCTCGCCCTCCCACCGGTAGACCGAGGTCACCGGACCGAGGACCTGGGCGCACGCGGCGACGCGTGCCTCCACCGCGCCGCGCGCCAGCGCCCCGGCCTTCTCCGGGCTGTCGGTGGTGGTCAGCACCGTCAGGATGTCCGTCTCAGCCACGGCCACCGCCCTTCCTCTTCCGCGCGGCCTTCGCCGCCCGCACCGTCCTCGCCGCCCTCGCGGCCCTGCCCGCCCACCGTAGCCGCGGCAACCGCGGCAGGGTCCGGGCCGCCCGCCGCCCGGGGGCTCACCCTTGAGGGGTATTCCGGGACTCTTTTCGGACAAGACGGTTGACCGGATCGGCCGACGGCGCGTTGTCTGCCGGTGGTACGGGCCGCCCCCGGGCCACTCCCCCCTCCCGTCCCCTCCCCGGAGCCACCACATGACCGCTGCTCCCCACCGCTCCCAGGCCGATACACCGCCGGGCCCCCCGGTCCGCCCCGGCCGCCCGCGCCACGTCCCGCTGTACGGGCCGGGCCTCGACGGTGACGGCCTGCCCGCCCTGTACGAGCGGCTGCGCGCGGAGCACGGGCCGGTCGCGCCCGTCGCCCTGGCCCCGGGGGCATGCGCCTGGCTGGTCATGGGCTACGGGGAACTGCTGCGGGTGGCGCGCCGTGAGCAGGACTTCAGCCACGACCCGCGGCACTGGCGCCTGGTGCGCGAGGGGCGCGTGCCCGCCGACTCGCCGCTGCTGGCCCTCGTCGGCTGGCGCCCTGCCCTGATGTTCGCCGACGGGTGGCGGCACCGGCGGATGCGGGCGGCGGTCGCCGACGCGCTGGGCCGGGTCGACGACGGTGAGCTGGGGCGCCTGGTGCGCGAGACCGCCGACCGGCTGATCGACTCCTTCACCGGGCGGGGCGAGGCCGATCTCGTACCGCACTACGCGCACCGCCTGCCGGCGCGGGTCGTCGCCCGGCTGCTGGGGGCGGACGAGCAGGTCAGCCGCAGACTGGCCGAGGCCGTCGCCGGAACGGCCGCCGCCAACGCCGACTCCCCCCACGCCGGACGCCGGCTGGAGCGCCTCCTGCTGGCCCTGCTGCGGGAGAAGCGGCGTGCGCCCGGCCCCGACCTGACCTCCTGGCTGCTGACGCACCCCGCCTCGCTGCGCGAGGAGGAGGTGCTGCACAACCTGGTGGTGACGGTGGTGGCGGCTCATCAGACGACGAAGAACTGGATCGCCACCACGCTGCGCCTGCTGCTGACCGACCCGGCCCTGCGCTCCTCGCTGGACGGCGGGTGCCTGACCGTGGACGAGGCGCTGGACCTGGTGCTGTGGCGGTTCCCGCCCACCCAGAACTTCCCCGGCCGCTACGCCCTGCGCGATGTCCGCCTGGGCCGGCAGGAGGTGCGGGCCGGGGACATGCTCGTGCTGGGGCTGGCCGCCGCCAACGGCGATCCGGAGGTGCTGCCCGCGTGCGGGCGTCCGGTGACGGGCAACCGCGCGCACATGGCGTTCGGCGCGGGGCCGCACGCCTGCCCGGCCCAGCCGCAGGCCCGGCTGATCGCGCGGACGGCCGTGGAGGTGCTGCTGCGGCGGCTGCCCGACCTGCGACTGGCCGCGCCCGAGGAGCGTCTGGCCTGGACGTCGTCGCCGTGGACCAGGAGTCTGGCGGCGCTGCCCGTCCGGTTCACCGCGACGTGGTCCGCCGCCGAGCCCACCGCCTCCCGTGCGCGCCTCGCGGGCGGCGGCCCGGGAGACCGGCGCCGGGGGTGAGACAGGACGGCGGGCTGCCGGCGAGGGCCCGCCGAGGGGCTGTCGTGTCCGGTCCGGCCCGTGGGCCGGCGGGAGGTTCACCGTCGCGCGACCATCCGGCCCTGTCCGGGACCCCACGGGCTCCCGGTACCGGAGATCAATCGGACTTCCTGTGTTTTCAAGCCAGTTGACGAGTAGGATCGCTGCGGTCCCGGGCCCGCCCGGATAGGTGGGAAACCAGACTGGTTCTGATCGCTTCGTCTGAGAGGTCGTTGTCGCCAGTGGTGAGCCGGCAAGCGGGAGGACGAGAATTCTGGTGGCCGGCCGTGGCGGTGTCCGCCGTCTGCGGAGCAGCGGTCGCGGTGGGGCCGGCGGTCTTCCTCCCCGCCGGACGGCCGGCTCCCGTTCCCGGGTGGTTCGCCGCCGGCACCGGCGTCCTGGCGGCGGCACTGGTGCTGTGCCTGGCCGGACTCCTCCGGCTGCGCGGGCGGACCGGTGAGCTCCTGGAACAGGTCGCGCGGGAGCACGCCCTGGCCGCCGCGCGGAGCGCCGAGGTGGTTCGTCTGGCGTCCGTTCGGGTGCCGGCCATCGCCGAGCGGGTGCGCGAGGGACGCGGCCTGGACGGGGTTCCGGGCCCGGCCCTGCCACCCTCCGAGACCGGCGGCGAGTTCGCCCGGGCGCTGGCGGACGTGGTGCGGGCGCTGGGATCGGACGAGGCGGTGCGCCGGGAGCGCGCGCTGCGCGACTCGGTACAGGCGGCCTTCGAGTCCGTCGCCAGGAACATGCACGTGATGGCGACGGTGCAGCAGCAGGTGCTGGACCGCGTCGAGCGGTTCATCAAGGACCCGGACCTGATGGCCGAGGTGATGAAGGCCGACCACGCGGCGGCCCAGATGACCCGCAAGGCACAGACGCTGCTGGTGATGTGCGGGATCTGGCCGACCCGGCGCGAGTCGCGCCCGGTGTCGCTGTTCGACTGCGTGCGCGGCGCGCAGTCGCGGATCGTGGAGTTCGGCCGGGTGGAGGTGCACGGCGGACAGAACCTGTACGTGGTGCCGCCCGCCGTGGAGGGGCTGATGCACGCCACGGCCGAGATCCTGGAGAACGCCACGGTGTTCTCACCCTCGCGTACCCAGGTCGTCGTCTCGGTCCGCGAGGTGGCCGCGGGCGCGGTCGTCGAGATCGACGACGCGGGCCTGGGGATGCCCCCCGACGTGATGGAGCAGGCGCTGCGGCAGCTGCGGAACGGCCTGGACCTCACCGAGCTGGGAGCCGTGCCCCGGCTGGGGCTCGCCTGCGTGGGCCGCTGGTCGCGGCAGCTCGACTTCAAGGTGGAGCTGACGGCCGCCTCGGCGTACGGCGGGACCCGGGCGGTGCTGTTCGTGCCGCACCGGCTGCTGACCGAACCGATCGACCGGGAACCGGCGCTCCTGGCCGCGCCCGCCGACGGGCACACCCGTCCGCGGGAGGCCGCACCCGCCCCGGAGCGTGCGGAGCACCGGGAGCACCCGCGGCGGACCGGCGGCGAGGGGGAAAGGCCCCCCACAGGCCTGCCGCGGCGGCGCAGCCGGCGGCGCTCCCCGGCCGACCCGCTCGACCCGCTCGACCCGCAGCCCCTGTCGCCGGGCGGGCACCGCACGGAGGCCGCCGACGGGCCTCCCCCGACTTCCCGGGCTCCCTGGTCGCCCGAGGCCGCGGGCGCTTCCGTGGCCGACATCGTCTCCGGCGCCCGGCGCGGCCGGGCCGAACTGGAGAGTGCCCCGCAGACCGACGAACGAGAGGAAGGCCGGTAGTGGCCGGAGCCATAACGAGACTGCCCGATGTGGGCTGGATGCTGCGTCCTCTGACGGAGATCCCCGGGGTGCGCCACGCCGTCGTGGTGTCCGAGGACGGGCTCCGCCTGGGACACGCCTCCGCCGAGGGACTGTCGGGCCCGGTGCCGCACCTCGGCGTGGACGAGGCCGAATCGCTCTCCGCCGCCTGCGCGGCGCTGACCATGACAGGGTTGTCCACGGTGTCCCTGCTCTTCGGCCGGGGAGCCGGTGTGCGGCAGCTGATGCTGGAGTCCGAGGACGGGTTCGCTCTGTTCACCTCCGCCGGCACCGGCGCCCATCTGGGGGTGGCCACCGACGCCGACGCCGACGTGGGCCTGGTGGCCCAGCAGATGCAGGTGCTGGTCGCGAAGATCGGAGCGCACTTGAGCAGTGAGCCCCGCGACGCGGCGGACCGGCCGCATGAGGGATGACGAGCAGGAGCGAGGCACGTCCGCGATACGCCCCTACGTGATCACGAAGGGGCGTTCGGGCGCCTCTCGGGACCTGCCCTGGGAGACGCTCGTTCTCGCCTCCGGCGTCACGCCTCCGGCCACTCTCCAGCCGGAGTACCTGCGGATCGTGGAGCGCTGCCAGGGCCTGCTGTCGGTCGCGGAGATCGCCGCGCACCTGGGCCAGCCGCCGCCGGTGGTGCAGGTTCTGCTGGCCGATCTCATCGAGTGGGGGCTCGTCGAGACCCGGCCGCCCGTACCGCCGGCCCGGCATGCCGATGTTTCCCTCCTGAGAAAGGTGCTTCATGGGCTCGAGAGCCGCCTCTGACACGTCCGCCGCCGGTGTGCGCCCGGACGGCCCCGCCGCCCCTCCGGGACCGGGAGGCTCCCCGGACTCCGGGAAGTCCGGCGTGTACGTGCGGTCGAGCGTCGCGGGCGCGGCCAAGATCCTGGTCGTCGGACCGTTCGGGGTGGGAAAGACCACCCTGATCGGAGCGGTGTCGGAGATCAGGCCGCTGTCCACCGAGGCCGTGATGACCCGGGCGGGCGCCCGGGTGGACACCGGCGGCGAGCCGTCGAAGAGGACCACCACCGTCGCCCTGGACTTCGGGCGGATCACGATCGACGGCGAGCTGGTGCTCTACCTGTTCGGCACCCCCGGGCAGCCGCGGTTCCTGCCCACCTGGCGGGAGCTGGCGCGCGGCGCCCTGGGTGCGCTCGCCCTGGTGGACACCCGCGACCTGGAGGCGTCCTTCGACTCCATCGGGCACCTGGAGGACCTGGACCTGCCCTTCAGCGTCGCCGTCAACCTGTTCCCGGACAGCCCCCGGTACGCGGAGGAGGAACTGCGGGCCGCGCTGGACCTGCTGCCGCACACCCCGCTGGTGGTCTGCGACGCCCGTGACGGCGAGTCCTCCCTCAGGGCCCTGATCTCCCTCGTCACCCATCTCATCGACTCCGCCACGGACTCGGAGCCCTCATGACCGTTCCCTTCCCCGACCGCACCGGCGCCGGGCCGCCGCCGGGCTGCCCCGCGCACGGAGGTCCCGCCCCGCTGTACGGCCCGGGTCTCGACGGGGACAACCTGTCGGCGCTGTACGAGCGGCTGCGCGCGGAGCACGGGCCGGTCGCGCCCGTCGCCCTGGCCCCCGGCATCCACGTCTGGCTGGTCATGGGCTACCGGGAGCTGCTCCACCTCGCCCGCGGGGAACAGGACTTCAGCCACGACCCGCGGCGCTGGAACCTGCTGCGCGAAGGCCGTGTCCCGGCCGACTCCCCGCTGATGGCGTTCGTCGGCTGGCGCCCTGCCCTGATGTTCACCGACGGGCAGCAGCACCGGCGGATGCGGGCGGCGGTCGCCGACGCGCTGGGCCGGGTCGACGGGCACGAACTGCGCCGGACGGTGCGGGCCACCGCCGAGCGGCTGATCGACTCCTTCGCCGGGCGGCGCGAGGCGGACCTCGTACCGCACTACGCGCACAAGCTGCCCGTCCAGGTCATGGCGCGGATGCTGGGCGTGGACGACCGGACCGGGCGGCAGCTGGCCGAGGCCACCGCCGGAACGGCCGCCGCCAACGCCGACTCCGCCCGCGCCAGCCGCCGCATGGAGAGCGTCCTGCTGGAGCTGATCAGGGAGAAGCGGCGGCGGCCCGGCCCCGACGTCACCTCGCGGCTGTTGCGGCATCCGGCCCGCCTCAGCGACGAAGAGGTGCTGCACAACATCGTGGTGATGATCGTCGCGGGCAACCAGACGACGAAGAACTGGATCGCCACCACGCTGCGCCTGCTGCTGACCGACCCGGCCCTGCGCTCCTCCCTGACCGGCGGACACCTGACCGTGGACGACGCACTGGACCTGGTGCTGTGGCGGTTCCCGCCCACCCAGAACTTCCCCGCCCGCTACGCCGTCCGCGACATGCGCTTCGGGGGGCAGGACATCCGCGCGGGGGACATGCTCGTGCTGGGGCTGGCCGCCGCCAACACCGACCCGGAGGTGCTGCCCGACGACGCACGCCCGGTCACCGGCAACCGCGCGCACGTGGCGTTCAGCGCGGGGCCGCACACCTGCCCGGCGCAGGACCCCGCCCGGCTGATCGCCCGCACCGCGGTGGACACCCTCCGGCACCATCTGCCCGACATGGAACTGGCCGTTCCCGAACAGCAGTTGTCCTGGGCCTCGTCGCCCTGGACCAAGGGTCTGGCGGCGCTGCCCGTCCGCTTCACCGCGCCGCAGTCCGACCTCGCCACCGCGATCCCCCAGGGAGAGTCCAGATGACCGAAGCCGCCACCGGCGCGTCCGGCCCCGACGAACCGTACGTCCTCGACCCGCGCGGCACCGATCCGCACCCGGTCAACGAGCAGCTGCGCGAGCGGGGGCCGGCCGCGCCGGTGGTGCTCCCCGGCGGCGTCGACGGGTTCGTCGTCACCGGGCACGATGAGCTGAGGGATTTCCTGGGGCACCCCCACGTGGCCAAGGACGCCTGTCACTTCGCCGCCCTCCAGCGCGGGGAGATCCCCGAGGGCTGGCCGCTGCGCACCTTCGCCACCGTCCCCGGCATGACGACGGCCGACGGCGCGGACCACCGGCGGCTGCGCTCCCTGGTCACCCGGGCGTTCACGCCTCGCCGTGTGGAACTGCTGCGGCCGCGGGTGACGGAGCTGGTGGGCGAACTGCTGGACGACCTGGCCGAGGCGGCCGAGGAAGGGGGCGGAACCGCCGACCTGCGGCGGCATTTCGCCTTCCCGCTGCCCATGAGCGTGATCTGCGAGCTGCTCGGCATCGGCCCGGAACCGAGGCTGCGGCTGCACAGGCTCTCCAACCGCATCGTCAGCACCGACATCTCCCCCGCCGAGGCCGTGGCCGCGAACCGGGAGATCATGGCGATCCTCGCCCGGGTGGCGGCGGATCGCCTCGCCGACCCCGGCGACGACCTCACCAGCGCCCTGATCGCCGCGCGCGAGGACGACGGCGACCGGCTGAGCGAGGAGGAGCTGGCCGGCACCCTGCTGCTGATGATCGTCGCCGGGCACGAGACCACCCTCAACCTGATCACCAACGCGGTGCGCGCCCTGTGTGCCCACCGCGACCAGTTGGAGCTGGTCCGCTCCGGCCGGGCCGGCTGGGATGACGTGGTGGAGGAGACCCTGCGCCACAACAGCCCGGTCAGCTACTTCCCGTTCCGCTACCCGGTCCGCGACCTGGAGGTGGGCGGGACGGTGATCCCGGCGGGCACCCCCGTGCTGGCCGGCTACTCGGCCGCCGGGCGCGACCCGCGGGCGCACGGGGAGGACGCCGACCGGTTCGATGTCACCAGGCCACCGAGCCGCCACCTGTCGTTCGGCCACGGCGCGCACTACTGCCTGGGCGCTCCCCTGGCCCGACTGGAGGCCACCACCGCGCTGGAGGCGCTGTTCACGCGCTTCCCCGGTCTGGACCTGGCACGGCCGGAGGAGGAGCTGCCCCGGCACCGCAGCCTGGTGGGCAACAGCGTCCAGATCCTGCCGGTCCGGCCGGTCCCGTAGAGGACGGACGCGGGCCGCGGCCCACCGGGCTCACAGCCGGGGGGCGGGTGCGCTGAGGGCGGTGTTGCCGCCGGGAAACAGCCGTGATGCGGGTGGGAAACAGCCCGGCCGCACGCTTTCCGCATGACGTCGACCAAGCGTGTGGTGGTGATCGGCGGCGGGATGGCCGCCGCCCGGCTGGCCGGGCAGCTCTCCGCCGCCGGCGCCCTCGGTACCGGGGGCGCCGGCGGCGCGGCCGTGGATCTGACGGTCGTCGGCGAGGAGCCCCACGCGCCGTACAACCGGGTGCTGCTGGCCGAGGTGCTGGCCGGGCGGTACGCGCCGGAGGTGATCGGTCTGCCCGCCCCGCCCGCCGTCCGCTGGCTGCGCGGTGTGCGGGCGGTGCGGCTGGACCGGGCCGAGCGGCTGGTGCGGTGCGACGACGGCTCCTCGCTGCCGTACGACACCCTGGTGCTGGCCACCGGTTCCAACCCGGTGCTGCCCCCGCTGCGCGGGCTCTTCCCCGACGGCGGCGGGCACGAACCGCCCCGTGGCGTGCACCCCTTCCGCACCATGGCCGACTGCCGGGCGCTGGCGGCGGCGGCACGGCCCGGGGTGCGGGCCGTCGTCGTCGGCGGCGGCCTGCTCGGGGTCTCGGCCGCCCGCGCGCTGGCCGGGCGCGGGGCGCACACCGTCCTCGCCCACCAGGGCGAGCACCTCATGGAGCACCACCTGGACGCCCGCGCCTCGGCGCTGCTGCGCGGGCATCTGGAGGATCTGGGCGTCGAGGTCCACACCGAGTGCCGCGTCCGGGGTCTGCTGACCTCGGGGCACGCCGGCGAGGGTGCCGGCGGAGGGGCCGCGGCCCGCGGCGTGGAACTCGCCGACGGCTACCGGCTGGAGGCCGAGCTGACCGTCCTCGCCTGCGGGGTGCGTCCGCGGACCGGGCTCGCCGGGGCGGCCGGTCTGGAGGTCCGCGACGGGATCGTCGTGGACGACGAGCTGCGCACCGGCGATCCCCGGATCCACGCCGTCGGCGACTGCGCCGAGCACGGCGGGAGGGTCTACGGGCTGGCCGGCGCCGCCCAGGAGCAGGCCGACGTGCTGGCCCGCGTCCTGCTGGCGGACGGCACCACGGACGGCGCGGCGACCGGCGCGAGGCCCCCCGTGTACACCGGCACCCGGGCGCTGACACGTCTGACCCTCGCCCCGCCCTCCGCCGGCCCCGGGAGCGCGCTGGACCTCGCCTCGTTCGGCGAGACCGTGCCCCGCGCGGGCGACGACGTCGTCCGCCTCGCCGATGCCACCCGCGGCGTCTACCGCAAGGTCGTCGTCCGCGGCGACCGGCTGGTGGGCGGCATCCTCCTGGGCGACCTCGGCACCGTCGGCGCCCTCGCCCGCGCCTGGGAGGGCGGCGAGCCGCTGTCCTCCGCCCCGCTGCTCCACCTGCTCACCAACGATGGAGGCCTGTAGACATGCCACGGACGCCACGCCCCACGATCGTGCTCGTCGGGCACGGGATGGCCGGCCAGCGGTTCCTGGAGGAGCTCGCGAGCCGGGAGGTGACCGAACGGGCCCGGGTGGTCGTGCTGTGCGAGGAGCCCCGGCCCGCGTACGACCGCGTGCGGCTCACCTCGTACTTCTCCGGCCGCACACCCGAGGAGCTGTCCCTGGTGGACGAGGGCTTCATGGAGCGGCACGGCATCGAGCTGCGCCTGGGCGACCCGGCGGTCGCGATCGACCGCGAGGCGCGCACCGTGACCTCGCGCGCGGGGCTGGAGACCGGCTACGACGTCCTGGTGCTGGCCACCGGCTCCTACCCGTTCGTGCCGCCCGTGCCGGGCAGCGACAGCGCCGGCTGCTTCGTGTACCGCACGGTGGAGGACCTGCTGGCCATCGAGGAGTACGCGCGGGGAAGCCGGACGGGCACGGTCGTCGGCGGGGGCCTGCTGGGCCTGGAGGCGGCCGGCGCGCTCAGCGGCCTGGGCCTTGAGACCCACATCGTGGAGTTCAACCCGCGTCTGATGGCCCTCCAGGTCGACGACGGCGGCGGCGCCGCCCTGCGCCGCACCGTCGAGGGGATGGGCCTGACCGTCCACACCGGCGTGGGCGGCAAGGAGATCACCACCGGCCCGGACGGCGCCGTCACGGCCATGACGCTGTCGGACGGCTCGGCGATCGCCACCGACCTGGTGGTCTTCTCGGCGGGCGTGCGCCCCCGCGACGAGCTGGCCCGCGGCTGCGGCCTGGAGGTCGGCGAGCGCGGCGGGATCACCGTGGACGAGCGCTGCCGCACCGCCGACGCGGCGGTGTACGCCATCGGCGAGTGCGCCAGGACCGTGGACGGCATGGTCTACGGCCTGGTGGCGCCGGGCTACGAGATGGCGCGGGTGGCGGCCGAGACGATCGCCGGGGAGACGGGAGGCGCGGGCGGTACGGAGGGCGCGGACGGCACAGGGGCCTCCTTCACCGGCGCCGACACCTCCACCAAGCTCAAGCTGCTGGGCGTGGACGTGGCCTCCTTCGGCGACGCGCTGGGGAGGACCGAGGGCTGTCTGGACGTCGTCTACTCCGACTCCCGGGCCGGGGTCTACAAGAAGCTGGTGGTCGCCTCCGACGGCACCCTGCTGGGCGGTGTGCTGGTCGGCGACGCCGAGGCGTACGGCACGCTGCGCCCGCTGACCGGCAGCGTCCCGCCGGTGGCACCCGAGCAGCTGGTGCTCCCGGCCGGGGCCGGGGCGCCGGTGGCGCTGGGACCGTCCGCGCTGCCGGACGACGCGGTGGTGTGCAGCTGCCACAACGTCACCAAGGGCGCCGTCCGCGCGGCCGTCACCGACCACGCGTGCACCACGGTGCCCGAGGTGAGGAAGTGCACGAAGGCGGGCACCGGCTGCGGCAGCTGCGTGAAGGTGCTCACCAGGCTGGTCGAGGACGAGCTGGAGGCGAGCGGCGTCACCGTCGACAAGGGCCTGTGCGGCTGCTTCGCCCACACCCGCGGCGAGCTGTACGAGATCGTCCGCACCCGGCGGCTGTCCACCTTCGCGGAGCTGCTGGACGGCCACGGCCGTGAGGAGGCCCGGGGTGGGGAGGGCTGCGAGGTCTGCAAGCCGGCCGTCGCCTCGATCATCGCCTCGCTCGCCCCGGCGCTGGGAGCCAGCGGCTATGTCCTGGACGGCGAGCAGGCGGCCCTCCAGGACACCAACGACCACCATCTGGCCAACATCCAGCGCAACGGCTCGTACTCGGTCGTGCCGCGCATCCCCGGCGGCGAGATCACACCCGAGAAGCTGATCGTGATCGGTGAGGTGGCCCGCGACTTCGGCCTCTACACCAAGATCACCGGTGGTCAGCGGATCGACCTGTTCGGCGCCCGCGTGGACCAGCTCCCGGCGATCTGGGCGCGGCTGGTGGCGGCCGGCTTCGAGTCCGGCCACGCCTACGGCAAGGCGCTGCGCACCGTGAAGTCGTGCGTGGGGCGGACCTGGTGCCGCTACGGTGTGCAGGACTCGGTGCGCATGGCCATCGACCTGGAGCTGCGTTACCGGGGCCTGCGCGCGCCGCACAAGCTGAAGGGGGCGGTCTCCGGCTGCCAGCGCGAGTGCGCCGAGGCGCGGGGCAAGGACTTCGGCGTGATCGCCACGGCGAACGGCTGGAACCTGTACGTGGGCGGCAACGGCGGCGCGACCCCGCGCCACGCCGACCTGCTGGCGAAGGACCTGTCGGACGCGGAGCTGGTCCGGCTGATCGACCGCTTCCTGATGTTCTACATCCGCACCGCCGACCGGCTGGAGCGCACCGCCGCCTGGCTGGAGCGGATCGAGGGCGGCCTGGAGCACGTGCGCGACGTGGTCGTGCACGACTCACTGGGGCTGTGCGCCGAACTGGAGGCCCTGATGGCCGGCCATGTGGCGAACCACCGCGACGAGTGGGCCGAGACGCTGGGCGACCCCGAGCGGCTGCGGCGCTTCGTGTCCTTCGTCAACGCCCCCGGCGCGCCTGACCCGTCGGTGCGGTTCGTCGCCGAGCGCGAGCAGGTCCGGCCCGACCTGACGCTCCTGTCCGGGCCCGACATCCCCGTCCGCACGCTCGAGGCCCTCGAAGGGAGCGCGGCCCGATGACCACAGCCACGACCGACGCGACGACCGACGCCTCCGGGGAGGTCCGGCCGGCCGGGGCCCGGGTGGAGGTGCGCGCCGAGGGCGGCTGGGCCGCGGTGTGCGACCTGTCCGACCTGGTGCCGGGGCGGGGGGTGGCGGCGCTGCTGCCCGACGGCCGGCAGATCGCCGTCTTCCGGGACCGGGCGGGCCGGACGTACGCCCTGGGCAACCGCGATCCGTTCACCGGCGCCTATGTGCTCTCACGCGGGCTGCTGGGCTCGGCGGGCGGCCGGGTCTTCGTGGCCTCCCCGCTGCTCAAGCAGCGCTTCGACCTGACCACGGGCCGCTGTCTGGACGACGACGCGGTCTCGGTGCCGGTGTACGCCGTCCGCACACGCTGAGGGGTTCCGGGGGGAACGACGGGAAGCATGGTGGCGGCGAGACGCCGGAGGGCACCCGGGAACGGTGGGGGCCCCGGCCGCGGCCCGTGTGGGGCGGGCCGCGACTGGGGCCCGGC
>NZ_JBXUOY010000088.1:0-17873 GCF_057196705.1 Streptomyces sp. ATLC9
GCCGGAGGCCGCACGCGGCCGGCCCCGACCCGGCCCTCGGCCGGCGCGGCCCTGGCAACCCGCGCCCGCGGGAGCGCAGCGAAGCAGGAGCGGCGTACGGCGCCGCCCACAGGCGACACGCGAGAGGCGGAAGAGACCGTGGCAACCGTGCACGAGAACCTGACCGCGCGGGCGCGGTCCTGGCTGGCCGAGGACCCCGACCCGCAGACCCGTGCGGAACTGGCCGCCCTCATCGAGGCCGGCGACCTGGAGGAGCTGGAGGACCGCTTCTCCGGCACTCTCCGGTTCGGCACCGCCGGGCTGCGCGGGGAACTGGGCGCCGGCCCGATGCGGATGAACCGCGCGGTCGTCATCCGCGCCGCCGCCGGGCTGGCGGCGTATCTGCGGAGCCGCGGACACGGCGGTGGCCTGGTCGTCGTCGGCTACGACGCCCGCCACCGCAGCGAGGACTTCGCCCGCGACACCGCCGCCGTGATGGTCGGCGCCGGCCTGCGGGCGGCCCTGCTGCCCCGCCCCCTGCCCACGCCCGTACTGGCCTTCGCCGTCCGGCACCTGGACGCCGTCGCGGGCGTCACCGTCACCGCCAGCCACAACCCGCCGCGCGACAACGGCTACAAGGTCTACCTCGGCGGGGGCTCCCAGATCGTGCCGCCCGCGGACGGGGAGATCGCCGACGAGATCGCCTCCATCGGCTCCCTCGCGGACGTGCCGCGCGCCGAGTCCGGCTGGGAGGTGCTCGGCGAGGAGGTCGTGGACGCCTACCTGGAGCGCGCGGCCTGCGTCCTCACCCCCGGCGGGCCCCGGGACGTGAAGGTGGTCCACACCTCGCTGCACGGCGTGGGCGGCGCCACGGTCGCCGCCGCCTTCGGGCGCGCGGGCTTCCCCGTCCCGGTGCGGGTGGCCGAGCAGGCCGAGCCCGACCCGGACTTCCCCACCGTGGCCTTCCCCAACCCGGAGGAGCCCGGGGCGATGGACCTGGCCTTCGCCGCGGCCCGCGAGCACCGGCCGGACCTGGTGATCGCCAACGACCCGGACGCCGACCGCTGCGCGGTGGCCGTCCCCGACCCGGAGACGGACGCGGGCTGGCGGATGCTGCGCGGCGACGAGGTGGGGGCGCTGCTGGCCACCCATCTGGTGCACAAGCAGGCACGGGGGGCCTTCGCCACCACGATCGTCTCCTCCTCCCTGCTGTCGCGCATCGCGCGGGCGGCGGGCGTGCCGTACACCGAGACGCTGACCGGCTTCAAGTGGCTGGCCCGCGTGGACGGACTGCGCTACGCCTACGAGGAGGCGCTGGGCTACTGCGTCGACCCCGGGGGTGTGCGCGACAAGGACGGCGTCACGGCGGCGCTGCTCGTCGCGGAACTGGCCGCCGGGCTGAAGGAGAACGGGCGCTCGCTGACCGAGCTGCTGGACGACATCGCGGTGGAGTACGGCCTGCACGCCACCGACCAGCTCTCGGTGCGGGTGGAGGACCTGTCCGTGATCGCCGGTGCGATGCGCCGGCTGCGCCAGGCGCCGCCCGCCGTGCTGGCCGGTCTGACGGTGACCTCGGCCGAGGACCTGAGCCGGGGGAGCGAGGACCTGCCGCCGACCGACGGCCTGCGCTACCGGCTGGCGGGCGATCCCCGGCAGCGGGTGGCCGGAGCCCGGATCGTCGTCCGTCCCAGCGGCACGGAGCCGAAGCTGAAGTGCTACCTGGAGGCGGTCGTCCCCGTGGCGGACGCCTCGGAGCTGGCCGCGGCCCGCGCCACGGCGCAGCGGGTGCTGGACGCCCTCAGGACGGACCTCGCCGCCGCCGCGGGCATCTGACAGCACGGCCGCCCCGGGCCGGTGCGGCACGGGCCCGGGGGCCGGGGGCGTCAGCCCTGGAGCAGCAGGACCAGCAGGGCCACCGCGCCGATCACCGCCGGGACGATGATCTCGTAGGCCCAGCGGACGCTCGGGGCGCCCTGCGCCCCCTCGGCGGAGGAGTAGCGCTCGGCCAGGGCCCGGATCTCGTCCACCGCCCGGTCGGCCTGGGCCTGGTGGTCGCCGGATCCGGGGGATCCCGGGGCGAACGCCGCCCCGGGGTCCGGCCGGTTCGCCGGGGCCGCGCCGCCGCCCTGGCCTTGCCTGAGCGCCTTCTTGCGCTGGCGCAGCGAGACCGGGATCGCCCACATCTGGTACTTGCCGCCGTCCGCGAAGACCTCGGTGGAGTACGCCGCCCGTACGCCGTCGACCGACGCCCACGGCAGCGTGATCGTGCGGAACGGGTTGCGCACCCGCAGCCGCTCGCGCCCCGCGTACACGGCGGGCCGCAGGGAGAAGGCGGAGATCAGCGGCACGAGGGCCACCAGCGCGGCCAGCGAGACCCATCGGGTGCGACCCTCGCCGTTGACGAGCCCGTCGGCGGCCAGCAGCACGACGAGCGCCAGCAGCAGCGAGCCTCCCACCATGCCCATGGTCGAGCGGTAGGTGTGGTCCGCGTACCCGGTCTGCTCACTCATGTCCCCGATTCTGCCCGACCGCGCCGCACGGGCGCCCGGCCGGGATGCGGGAGGGGCGCGGGAGAGGGGGACCGGGAGGGATGACAGTTTGCTACGCGCGTAGATATGCTCCTCTGGTGACCATGCCTGTCTCGTCTCCCACCGCACCCGCCGAACCGCCTCCCTCCGCGCCCCCCGCACTGGCGGACGCGACCGCCTCCGACGCCGCGCTGCGCCGCTTCCTGCACGGCCTGCCCGGGGTCGACGCGGTCGGTCTGGAAGCCCGCGCGGCCCAGCTCGGCACCCGTTCGATCAAGACCACGGCGAAGGCGTACGCCATCGACCTCGCCATCTCGATGATCGACCTGACGACCCTGGAGGGCGCCGACACCCCGGGCAAGGTCCGGGCGCTGTGCGCCAAGGGCGTCAACCCCGACCCCACCGACCGCACCGTGCCGAAGGTCGCCGCGATCTGCGTCTACCCGGACATGGTGGCCACCGCCCGGCAGGCCCTGGACTCCGGCGGCGGGCAGGAGGTCAAGGTCGCCTCCGTGGCCACCGCCTTCCCCTCCGGCCGGGCCGCGCTGGGCGTCAAGCTGGCGGACACCCGTGACGCGGTGGCGGCCGGCGCCGACGAGATCGACATGGTGATCGACCGGGGCGCCTTCCTCTCCGGCCGCTACATGAAGGTCTTCGAGGAGATCCGGGCCGTGAAGCAGGCGTGCGCCCGCCCCGGTGGCGAGGACGCGCACCTGAAGGTGATCTTCGAGAACGGCGAGCTGTCCACCTACGACAACATCCGCCGCGCCTCCTGGCTGGCGATGCTCGCCGGGGCCGACGTCATCAAGACCTCCACCGGCAAGGTCGCGGTCAACGCCACCCCGGCGGGCACCCTGGTGATGCTGGAGGCCGTCCGCGACTTCCGCGCCGCGACGGGGACGCGGGTCGGGGTCAAGCCCGCGGGCGGCATCCGCACCGCCAAGGACTCGGTTCGGTATCTGGTGATGGTGAACGAGGTCCTCGGCGACGACTGGCTGCACCCCGACCGGTTCCGCTTCGGCGCCTCCAGTCTCCTGAACGACCTGCTGATGCAGCGCCAGAAGCTGACCACCGGGCGCTACTCCGGCCCCGACTACGTGACGGTGGACTGATCACGATGAGCCCCATGTTCGAGTACGCACCCGCGCCCGAGTCCCGCGCCGTGGTGGACATCGCGCCCTCCTACGGCCTGTTCGTCGACGGCGAGTTCCGCGAGGCGGCGGGCGGCAGGTCCTTCAAGACCGTCTCGCCGTCCACCGAGGAGGTCCTGACGGAGGTCGCCCACGCCGGCGCCGAGGACGTGGACGCCGCGGTGGCCGCCGCCCGGCGCGCCTTCGCCCCCTGGTCGGCGCTGCCGGGCGCCGAGCGCGCCAAGTACCTGTTCCGGATCGCCCGGATCATCCAGGAGCGCTCGCGCGAGCTGGCCGTCCTGGAGACCCTGGACAACGGCAAGCCGATCCGCGAGACCCGCGACACCGATCTGCCGCTGGTCGCCGCGCACTTCTTCTACCACGCGGGCTGGGCCGACAAGCTGGCCCACGCCGGCCACGGGCCGGACCCGAGGCCGCTGGGCGTGGCCGCCCAGGTCATCCCGTGGAACTTCCCGCTGCTGATGCTGGCCTGGAAGGTCGCCCCGGCGCTGGCCTGCGGCAACACCGTGGTCCTCAAGCCCGCTGAGACCACCCCGCTGTCGGCGCTGTTCTTCGCGGACGTCTGCCGCCAGGCGGGACTGCCCGGGGGTGTCGTCAACATCCTCACCGGCGACGGCTCCACGGGAGCGGCTCTGGTGGCCCACGAGGGCGTCGACAAGGTCGCCTTCACCGGCTCCACGGCCGTGGGCAAGCAGATCGCGCGCACGGTCGCCGGAAGCACCAAGAAGCTCACCCTGGAGCTGGGCGGCAAGGGCGCCAACATCGTCTTCGACGACGCGCCGGTCGACCAGGCCGTCGAGGGCATCGTCAACGGCATCTACTTCAACCAGGGCCAGGTGTGCTGCGCGGGCTCGCGCCTGCTGGTCCAGGAGTCGGTGCAGGAGGAGCTGCTGGAGGCGCTGCGGCGCAGGCTGTCCACCCTGCGGGTGGGCGACCCGCTGGACAAGAACACCGACGTCGGCGCGATCAACTCCGCCGAGCAGCTCGCCCGCATCACCGAACTCGCCGACAGCGGCGAGGCCGAGGGCGCCCAGCGGTGGTCCCCGGCGTGCGAACTGCCCGAGCGGGGCTTCTGGTTCGCGCCGACGGTCTTCACGAACGTCACCCAGGCCCACCGGATCGCCCGCGAGGAGATCTTCGGCCCCGTGCTGTCGGTGCTGAGCTTCCGCACCCCGGACGAGGCGGTGGCCAAGGCGAACAACTCCCAGTACGGCCTGTCCGCGGGCGTGTGGACGGAGAAGGGCTCGCGCATCCTGGCGATGGCCGGCAGGCTCCGGGCCGGCGTGGTGTGGGCCAACACGTTCAACAAGTTCGACCCGACCTCGCCGTTCGGCGGCTACCGGGAGTCGGGCTTCGGCCGCGAGGGCGGCCGTCACGGTCTGGAGGCGTACCTCGATGTCTGAGCAGTCCGGCAACACCGGGGGCGCCGCGCGCACGCGCCTGGGCGTTCTCAAGACCTACAAGCTGTTCGTCGGGGGGAAGTTCCCCCGTTCCGAGAGCGGACGGGTGTACGAGGTGACCGACACACGCGGCAACCGGCTGGCCAACGCCCCGCTCGCCTCCCGCAAGGACGCCCGGGACGCGGTGGTCGCGGCCCGCAAGGCGTTCGGCGGCTGGTCCGGGGCGACCGCCTACAACCGCGGCCAGATCCTGTACCGGATCGCCGAGATGCTGGAGGGCCGCCGCGAGCAGTTCGCCGCGGAGGTGGCCGCCGCCGAGGGGCTGTCGAAGGCGAAGGCCGCGGCCCGGGTGGACGCGGCGATCGACCGCTGGGTGTGGTACGCGGGCTGGTCCGACAAGATCACCCAGGTCGCGGGCGGGGCGAACCCCGTCGCCGGCCCGTACCTCAACCTCTCCACACCCGAGCCGACCGGTGTGGTCGCCGTGCTCGCCCCCCAGGAGTCCTCCCTGCTGGGCCTGGTCTCGGTGCTCGCCCCGGTGATCGTCGGCGGCAACACGGCCGTCGTCGTGGCGAGCGAGCGAGCGCCGCTGCCGGCCCTGTCGCTGGCCGAGGTGCTGGCCACCTCCGACCTGCCCGGCGGGGTGGTCAACGTCCTGTCCGGGCGGACCGCCGAGATCGCGGCGCCGCTCGCCGCCCACGCGGACGTCAACGCGATCGACCTGGCGGGCGCGGACGCGGAACTGGCCAAGGAGCTGGAGACGGCCGCCGCGGACAACCTCAAGCGGGTGCTGCGCCCGGCCGACGCGACCTCCGACTGGTCCGCCGATCCCGGCACCAAGCGGATGCTGGCCTTCACCGAGACCAAGACCGTCTGGCACCCCGTCGGCCTCTGACGGCCCGTCCGTCCGGGGCCGCGGCTCCCCTTCGAAAGGGGAAGCGGCGGCCCCGGACCGGTGCCTGCCCGGCCGGGCCGCGCTCAGCCGGGCAGCAGCCCCGCGACCGGCCCCGTCACCGGCAGGGTGCGGATCGTGCCTCCCCCGCTGACCGGTCCCGTGACGGCCCCGGTGCTCACCGGCCGGAAGTCCGCGATCTGGGTGCCGACCGTGTTGTCCAGCGGATCGACCCCCGTGCCCGTCAGAGGATCGATCCGCGCGTCCTTGACCGGGCGCACCGCACCGGCCGCCGCGTGCTCGGCGGCCCCCATGCCCCCGGCCAGGCCTCGCACGCTCGACCCGAGCGAGTCCGGCGAGAGCAGCGAGGTGAGGTTCGACAGCCGCACGGGCGCCTCGGCGCCCTGCCCGGGAGCCGCGAACGCCGCCCCCGCTCCCCCCGTCACCGCGGCCCCGACCGCGGAGACGGCCAGCCCGGCCCGCAGCAGGGCGCGCTGGACGCCGCTGCCCCCCGTTTGCCTCTCCCGTGCGTGACGGCGGCGCTGAGCGGTCATCGGTACACCTACCAAGAGAACTCGAAGACTGTGTCCGTACGGTGACGCAGCGTATACGAGCCGGGCGTCACACGCACACGCGTACCGGCACCCCTGTGGATGGCCGACAATGGTCTTCCGTGAGCTCCCACGACACCGCCCGCGTGATCCTGCTGACCGGTCCCTCGGGCTCCGGCAAGTCCTCGCTCGCCGCCCGCACCGGGCTGCCCGTGCTGCGTCTGGACGACTTCTACAAGGAGGCCGGCGACCCGTCCCTCCCCCGGTTCTCCGGCGGCGACCGGGTGGACTGGGACCACCCCGGCTCCTGGGACGCCGACGCGGCGGTGGCGGCGATCGCGGCCCTGTGCGGGGGCGGCCGGACCACCGTCCCGGTGTACGACATCTCCACCAGTGCCCGGACCGGCGAGGAGTCGCTGGATCTGCGCGGTGCGCGCCTGTTCGTCGCCGAGGGGATATTCGCCGCCGAGATCGCCGGACGATGCCTCGAACTCGGCCTGCTGGCAGACGCGTTGTGCCTGCGCGGCCGCCCCTCCACCACCTTCCGGCGGCGGCTGGCGCGCGATGTGCGCGAGGGCCGCAAGTCACTGCCCGTCCTGGTGCGCCGCGGCTGGGCCCTGATGCGCGCCGAGGGCGCGATCGTGGCGCGCCATGTCGCCCTGGGCGCCCATGCCTGCGGCCGGGACGAGGCACTGGCGCGGATCGCGGCGCTCGACGTGCCGAAGAGGCGTGCGCGCGGGCACGAGCGCCCCGGGGCCGTACGCGCGTGAGAGCGGGCAGGGTCGGCACCCCGGCCGACCCGGCCCGCTCCCGGAGCACCCCCCGTGCTCCCCCTGTTCCCCCGTCTTCCCCCCCCGGCTCCCGGCCCCGGTGCGTCAGGCGACCAGTTCGCCGAAGCTCTCCTCCAGATCGCGCCCGAAGCTCAGCGCCTCGTCGTCGCGCAGCCGGCGCAGGGAGCGCCAGATGCTGCTCTTGACCGTGCCGACGCTGATGTTCAGGATGTCCGCGATCTCCGGGTCGGTACGGCCCTCGTAGTAGCGCAGGACCAGCATCGTGCGCTGGGGTTCGGGCAGCCGCGCCAGCGCCTGCCACAGCACCGCGCGCAGTTCGGTGCCGCGCATCGCGTCGCTCTCGCCGGCCGACTCGGGCAGTTCCTCGGTCGGGTACTCGTTGAGCTTGCGGCGGCGCCAGGCGCTGATGTGCAGGTTCGTCATGGTGCGGCGCAGGTATCCGCCGACCGCGGCCTTGTCGGTGATCCGGTCCCAGGCCCGGTAGGTGGAGAACAGCGCGCTCTGCAGCAGGTCCTCGGCCTCGTGGCGGTCACCGGTGAGGTGGTAGGCGGTGGCGTACAGGGAGGCGCGGCGCTCGCGGACGTAGGCGGTGAACTCCGCCTCCGTCACGCTCCCCACGCACCGCTCTCCCGGTGCCTCCCCCCGGTTCCCTTCCGTCGGCCCGGACACGGCCGGCCCGGGTGCGGCGGCGATGTGCGCCGGCCGCCACCACCCTGGAGACGCTGCTGCTGGCGGAGCTGGCCGGACTGGTGGGGTACGGCGAGGAGGCGACCGGGGTGCTGACCTCCGGCGGCACCGAGTCCAACCTGATGGGCCTGATGCTGGCCCGCGACCGGGTGCTGGGGCGCGCGTCGGGGCGGCAGGTCGAGCTGGAGGGCGTGCCGGGCACCGGCCCGCGCCCCCGCGTGTTCACCTCCGCCGCCGCGCACTTCTCCGTCCAGCGCGCCGCCGCCCTGCTGGGCCTGGGCGAGGACGCGGTGGTGCCCGTCGGCGTCGACCACGCCCAGCGCATGGACCCCGGCGCGCTGGCCGGCGCCCTGGAGCGGTGCGCGGACGCCGGCGAACTGCCCGTCGCCGTCGTCGCCACCGCCGGGACGACCGACACCGGCACGGTCGACCCGCTGCCCGAGTGCGCGCGCCTGGCCGCCGAGTACGGCGCCTGGTTCCACGTGGACGCGGCCTACGGCGGCGGCGCGCTGCTGTCGGACCGGCTGGCCCCGCTGCTGGACGGCGTCGAGCTGGCCGACTCCGTCTCCCTGGACTGGCACAAGCTGGGCTGGCAGCCGGTCGCGGCCGGCGTCTTCCTCGTCCGGCGCGCGCGGACGTACGCCTCGCTGGCCCGCCGCGCGGTCTACCTCAACCCGCGCGACGACGAGGAGGCCGGCTACCCCAGTCTGCTCGGCCTGTCGCTGCGCACCACCCGCCGCGCGGACGGCTTCCCCATCGCCGTCACCCTGCGCACGCTGGGCCGCGAGGGCCTGGGCCGGCTGGTGGACGCCTGCCACGACCTCGCGCTGGCCGGGGCGGCGGCGGTGCGTGCCCATCCGCGGCTGGAGCTGCACGCCGACCCGGTGCTGACGGCGTTCCTCTTCCGCTACCTGCCGCACGGGCGGGACGACACCGGGCAGGACGATCCCGGGCGGACGGACCGGATCAACGCCGCCCTGCGGCGCAGGCTGCTGCGCGGGGGACGCGCGGTCGTCGGCCGCACCGAGCTGCCGGGCGAGGGACCGGGCCGGGTGCGGCTGAAGCTCACCCTGCTCAACCCGCACGCGACGCCCGCCGACATCGGGCGGCTGCTGGACGCGGTCGCCGAGGCGGGCCTGGCGGAGGAGCGGGACGGGGAGGAATCGAGGTGACCCCGAACCCGCCGGGCGGGAACCCGCCCGCGCACGGCGCCGGCCCGCACGGCCCCGACCCGCTCGACCACCCCGACCCGCAGCGCGCCGCCGCCACCGCCGCGGCCGAGCGACTGCTGCGCGCCTACGTCCGCGAGACCGGCACCGAGGTGCCGGCCGCCGGGCAGTCGCTGCATCTGGTGCTGCCGCTGAGCAGGATGACGCTGCGCGTGCCGGTGCGGTACCGGTCCGCGACCGGCTGGCACCGCTTCGGCGAGGTGCGCGTGGTCACCTCCGAGCGGGGCGGCAGCCTGCCCGCGGACATCGCCCTGGCGGCGGCGGGGCTGGTCCGGGAGCACGCGCTGCGGCGCGGCCGCCCCCTCCTGGACGGAGGCGACGCGGTGGCCCGGGTACTGGACTCGGCCCGCCGCACCGCCGTCCATCTGGCCCGGCGCCGCGCCGAGGCCCCCGGTACGGCCGGTCCGACGCCGTTCCTGGACGCCGAGCAGGCACTGCTGCTGGGCCACCCACTCCACCCCGCGCCCAAGAGCCGCGGGGAGGCGTCGGACGCCGAACTGGATTCCTGCTCACCCGAGTTGCGCGGCTCCTTCCCGCTGCACTGGTTCGCCGCGCACCCGGACGCGGTCGTCGGCGAGAGCGCGGACGGCCGCCCTGTCGCCGATCTGCTGCGGTCCCTGGCGGCGGGTGTGGAGGTGCCCGCCGGCATGGTGCCGGTGCCCGCCCACCCCTGGCAGGCGCGCGAGGCCGTACGCCGCCCGCGGACCGCCGCGCTGCTGGAGGCCGGGCTGCTGCGTCCGCTGGGGCCCGCCGGTCCGGCCTGGTACCCCACCTCCTCGCTGCGGACGGTGCACCGTCCGGACGCCGAGGCGATGCTGAAGCTGTCGCTCGGCATGCGGATCACCAACTCCCGCCGCAACAACCTCCGCGGCGAGCTGCGCCTGGGGGTGCGGGCCGCGCGGCTGCTGGCCGCCGGATCGCCCGGCCGTCCCGGGCCGGGCGGATGGCTGCGCGCCGAGCACCCGGAGTTCGGCATCCTGCGCGACTTCGCCTGGGTCTCGGTGGGCCGCGGCGAGGACCTCCCGGAAGCGGACCCGGAGACGGGCCTGGAGACGGGCCTGGAGACGGCGATACGCGACAACCCCTTCCGGGGCGGGGCCCGGAGCCGGACCGGCGGCGGGACCGGCGAGGCGCTGTGCGTGGCCGGTCTGCTGGCCGAGCGCACCGGCCCCGGCGACGGCTCCCCGCCGCCGTACCGCTCCGCGCTGTGCGAGGCCGTGGAGCGCGCCGCCCGCGCCCACGGCGTCTCCACCGCCGAGGCATCCGAGCGCTGGCTGCTGCGCTACCTGGAGGTGCTGGCCGTCCCCCTGATCCGCCTCCACGCCCACCACGGGATCGCCCTGGAGCCGCACCACCAGAACACCCTGGTGACGCTGGGCGCCGACGGGCTGCCGGTGGCGGGCTGGTACCGCGACAGCCAGGGCTACTACGTCGCCGCCTCCCGCGCCGCCGCGCTGGAGCGGCTGCTGCCGGGCCTGTACGAGGGGGTGGAGCTGGTCTTCGAGGACTCCTTCGTCGACGAGCGCGTCGCCTACTACCTGGGGGTCAGCAATCTCCTCGGCGTGGTGGGCGCGTTCGGTTCGTTCGGACTGGCCCGCGAGGAGCGCCTGCTGGGCGTGCTGCGCGCCGCGCTGGAGCGGCTGCGCGCCGCCGAACCCGGCGCCAAGGGCCTGCTGGAGACGCTGCTGGACGCCCCGTCGCTGCGCTGCAAGGCCAACTTCCTGACCTGCGTGGACGGGCTCGACGAGCTGGTCGGCGACGTCCACACCCAGTCCGTCTACGTCGATCTCCCCAATCCCCTCGCGGAGGCACAGCCGTGACCGACCACCCCGCCCCGCCGCACGGCGTGTACGACCTCGTCGGCGTCGGCATCGGCCCGTTCAACCTCTCCCTGGCCGCGCTCTGCGACGGCGTGCCGGAGCTGGACGCCCTCTTCCTGGACCGCCGTCCGGCCTTCTCCTGGCACCCCGGCCTGCTGCTGGAGGGCACCGTCCTGCAGGTGCCCTTCATGGCCGACCTGGTGACGATGGCCGACCCCACCAGCCCCTGGTCGTACCTGAACTACCTGCGCGAGCACGGGCGGCTGTTCCCGTTCTTCTTCTCCGAGCGCTTCCACGTCCCGCGCCGCGAGTACGACCACTACTGCCGCTGGGCCGCCGAGCGCCTGCCCTCGTGCCGCTTCGGCGCGGAGGTGACGGCGGTGGAGTGGGACGCGGCGGCCGAGGCGTTCGCCGTCACCCACCGCGCGCCGGGCGGCTCGGGTGATTCAGGCGATTCGGACGGTGACCGGGACGGCGGCCGGGAGGAGCGCGTACTGGCCCGGCGGGTGGTGCTCGGCGTCGGCACCACCCCGGTCGTGCCCGAGCCCCTGCGCCCCCTGCTCACGCCCGCGCACGCCGGGCGCGTACTGCACAGCGCCGACTACCGCGCCCACCGCGCCGCCCTCGCCGGGAGGGACGACGTGACGGTGGTCGGGGCGGGGCAGTCCGGCGCGGAGGTCGTGCTCGACCTGCTGCGGCACCAGGACGGCGAGGGGCGCGGCGGCCCGTACGTGCGCTGGCTGGCGCGCACCCCGGCGTTCGCGCCCATGGAGTACTCCAAGATCGGCCTGGAGCACTTCACCCCGGACTACGTCCGCTACTTCCGCGCCCTGCCCGAGGCCGTCCGCGACCGGCTGGTGCGCGAGCAGTGGCAGCTCTACAAGGGCGTCAGCGAACAGACCCTCGGCGAGATCCACGACGAGCTGTACGAGCGGACCATCGGCGGCGGACGGCCGCGTGCCGGCCTCCACCCGGGTGTGGAGATCACCGCCGTGCGCCCCGTGGAGGACTCCGGGGGCCGCGGGTACGTACTGGGCTGCCGCCACACCCAGCAGGGCACGGAGTTCGAGGTGCGCACCTCGGCGGTCGTCGCGGCCACCGGCTACGCCGCCGTACGACCGGCCTGTCTGGGCCCGCTGGACAAGCTCGTCGACTGGGACGCGCGCGGCCGCTACCGCGTCGGCGGCGACTACCGTGTCGCGCTCGACGAGAGCGTCACCGGCGCGCTGTACGTGCAGAACGCCGAGATGCACACCCACGGCGTGGGCGCGCCCGACCTCACCCTGGGCGCCTGGCGGGCGGCGGTGATCCTCAACTCCGCCGCCGGGCGCACCGTACTGCCCGTACCCGACCGGGCGGCCTGGACGACCTTCGGCGCGCCCGGGCCCGCCCGCGCCGGGGAGGCGGCCCGATGAGCGCCGTACCCCGCGACGCCTGGCGGGAGGCCGGGCGCAGGCTCCTGGCCAAGGCCGTCGAGGAGTTCGCCTACGAGGAGCTGCTCGTCCCCGAACCCGAACCCGGCCCCGGCTCACCACCGGACGCGTACCGGCTGGACCTGGGCGGCGGGACCTCATGGACGTTCCGCGCCGCCCGTGGCTCCTTCGGCTCCTGGCGCCTGGTCCCCGGCACCCTGCGCCGCCGGCCCGCACCCGGCGACGGCACGGAGGAGGATGCGGGCGAGGAGCACGGCCCGGAGCGGCTGCTGCTCGACGCCCGCGAAGTGCTGGGCTGGGACGGCCCCACCACCGCCGAGGTGCTGCGCGAGCTGACCGCGACCCGCCTCGCCGAGGCCCACCTCATATCCCGCGACCTGCCCGCCGCCGCCCTGGCCGACCTGGACCACCTGGAGCTGGAGGCACACCAGGACGGCCACCCCTGCATGCTGCTCAACAAGGGCCGCCTGGGCTTCTCCGCCTCCGACGCCGCCGCCTACGCCCCCGAGGCGGCCGGCGAGGTGCGGCTGCGCTGGGCGGCCGTCCACACCACCCTGGCCTCGTACGCGGGCACACCGGGCCTGGACGCCCGGGTGCTGCTGTCCGAGGAGCTGGACGCGGCCGTGCGCGAACGTTTCGCCGCCGTCCTCGCCGACGCCTGCGCCCGGGGCCCATACGCCCCGGGCGACTTCGTCTGGCTGCCGGTCCACCCCTTCCACTGGGACGAGGCCGTGGCCACCCTCTTCGCCCCCTACCTCGCCGACGGCCGGATCGTCCCCCTCGGCGAGGGCCCGGACCGCTACCGGCCCCTGCAGTCGGTCCGCACCCTCGCCAACCTCGACCACCCCGGCCGCCGCAACGTCAAGGTGCCGCTGCTCATCCGCAACACCCTGGTGTGGCGCGGGCTGTCCACCGAACCGACGAGGGCCGCGCCCGACATCAGCGCCTGGCTGCACGCGATACGCGAGGGCGACTCCTACCTCCGCGACGAGCTGCGCTTCCACCCCCTGGGCGAGGTGGCCTCCGTCGCCGTGCGCCACCCGCTGTACGAGTCGGTGGCCGACGCCCCCTACCGCTACCACGAGCTGCTGGGCGCGGTGTGGCGCGAGCCGGTGACCGCCCTGCTGCGCGACGGCGAGCGGGCCCGCACGATGGCCGCCCTGCTCAAGACCGGCTCGGACGGCAGGGCGCTGGTCGCCGAACTGGTGGAGCGTTCCGGCCTGCCCCCGCGCGCCTGGCTGGCCCGCTTCCTGGCCGCCCTGCTGCCGGGGCTGCTGCACTGCCTGTACCGCCACGGGATCGCCTTCTGCCCGCACGGCGAGAACACCGTGCTCCTCCACGACGCCCGCGAGGTGCCCGTGGGCATCGCGCTCAAGGACTTCGCCGAGGACGTCAACCTGCTCCCCGGTCACCGCCCCGAGTACGCCGGGCTGCCACAGCGCGCCGACGCCGTACTGCTGCGCTGGCCGGCGCACGAGCTGGCGCACTCACTGCTGAGCGCCGTCCTCGCGGGCCACTTCCGCTTCCTCGCCCCCCTGGTGGAAGAGCATCTGGGCCTACCCGAGGCGGACTTCTGGTCCCTGGTACGCGCCGAGATCGGCCGCTACCACGGCCGCTTCCCCGAACTCGCGGACCGCTTCGAGGAGTTCGGCCTGCTCGCGCCGTCCTTCGACCGGGTCGCCCTCAACCGCGAGCAGTTGCTGGGCGGCGGCTTCCACGACCGCGCCGAACGCGACGAGGGCTTCGACGTCGTCCACGGCGCCGTCCCCAACCCCCTGGCCGCCGCGGCGCCCCTCACCGAACCGACCGAGGAGTCCAGGTGACCGACCCGTACGAGCGGCTGCGCGCCGAGGCCGAGGCGGGACGCGTCGAGGAGGTGGTCGTCGCCGTACCCGACCTCCAGGGACGGCTGATGGGCAGCCGGCTGTCCGTGCCCTACTTCCTCCAGGAGGCCGCGCGCGAGGGTTTCGGCGCCTGCGTCTACCTGCTCGCCACCGACGTGGAGATGGACACCGGCCCCGGCTACGCCATCGACGCGTGGGACAGCGGCTTCGGCGACTTCGTCCTGCGCCCCGACCCGGCCACCCTGCGCACCGTCCTGCCCTGGGACGAGGGCACCGCCCTCGTCCTGGCCGACGCGTCGTGGCACGACCACGAGCCCGTCGCCGTCGCCCCCCGCCACGTCCTGCGCACCCAGCTCGACCGGCTGGCCGCCCGCGGCCTGACCGCGTACGCCGGCACCGAGCTGGAGTTCCTGCTGTTCACCGCCTCCTACCGGGATGCCTGGGAGCGCCGCTACACCGGGCTGCGCCCCGCCGCCCGCTACAACACCGACTACTCCCTCCAGGGCCTGGAGGAGGTCGAGCCGGTCGCCCGCCGCATCCGCCGCGCGATGACGCGCGCCGGACTGCGGATGGAGACCGCCCGCGGTGAGTGCCACCCGGGCCAGTACGAGATCGTCTTCCGCTACGACGAGGCGATGGCCACCTGCGACAACCACGTCCTGTTCAAGGACGGCGCCAAGCGGATCGCCGCCGCCCAGGGCACCTCGCTCACCTTCATGCCGAAGTTCGACGAGGGCGAGGGCAACTCCTGCCACGTCCACCTCTCCCTGCGCGGCGCCGACGGCACGCCCGTGCTGGCCGACCCGTCCGCCGGCGACGGCATGTCGGAGCTGATGCGGCACTTCGTCGCCGGTCAGCTCGCCTGCCTGCCCGAACTGGCCCTGCTGATGGCGCCCAACGTCAACTCCTACAAGCGCCTCCAGCCCGGCGCGTTCGCCCCGACGGGTGTCGCATGGGGCCGCGACAACCGCACCTGCCCGATACGGGTGGTGGGCTCGGGCCCGTCCCTGCGCATCGAGCACCGCGTCCCCGGCGGCGACGCCAACCCGTACCTGGCCGTCGCCGCCGCCGTCGCCGCCGGGCTGTACGGCATCGACAACCGCCTCCCCCTGCCGCCGGAGCACACCGCCAACGCCCTTGCCGACCCGGCCGTCCCCCGCCTGCCCGCCACCCTCACCGAGGCCCTGCACCGCTGGGAGAACAGCGGCATCGCGGCCGGACTCTTCGGCAAGGAGACCGTCGCCCACTACGCGCGGGCCGCCCGCGCCGAGCTGTCCGCCTTCGAACGCGCCGTCACCGACTGGGAGCGCGTCCGCGGCTTCGAGCGCCTGTAAGAATTCCACCGTCCGGCTCCACGGCCATGGACCATGGAGAAGTACTATGCATCTGTACACTAGATGCATGTCTGCTACATATCCCATCGCCGAGGCTCGAGGCAAACTCGGCGACCTCGCCCGCCGGGCCGCCCAGCACGAACACATCACCCTGACCGACCGCGGCGTTCCCACGGCCGTACTCGTCTCCCCCGCAGAACTCGAAGACCTCGAGGACGCCCTCGCCCTCGCCCGCCTGGAGCGCGACCGCGCCCTCGGCCGCTCCGAGGCGCCGATCCCCCACAGCCAGGCGCGCCGCGCCCTCCTCGAAGCCGCAGGCAGGGGCGAGTGACCTGGCGGGTCCTGTGGGAGCCGACCGCACTGGACACCGCCACCGGTCACCTCAGGAAGGATCCCGGCAGCGTCGATGCCCTCCTCATGGCCACCGACCAACTCGCCGAGAACCCTCGCCCTCCTGAGTCCCGCCCGTGGGGGACCGAACATCGTCGTCTCCGCCACGGCCCCTGGCGCGTCCTTTACCGCGTCGATCGGGACGCCCGCACTCTTCACATCGAGCACATCGGACGCGTCGGCGACTGATGCTCCCGCACTGAAACCTGAAGCGGCCGGCCGCGCCCCGGGGCCGGACCCACCAGGGGCGGGTGACGGCCCGGGTGCAGGCGGGGTGGCGGGCGGCGTGGTGGAGTCGCCGGTCCAAGGCGGTGCCGGACTCCACGTCGGCGTGCGACGCGGCGCCGCACACGTCGCAGGCCGAACAGTCGATCGGTGGTTGTATGAAGGACGGGTACCCCGCCCCGGTACCCGCGCAGTTGTCGCCGACCAACTGGGAGTTGAGGAAAGCGTGCTGTGGCCCAACGTCGTGAAGGCCGTCATGAAGACCGGCCCCGACCGCGAGGTCGTCTCGGTCTACCCGTACCGCTCGGCCTGCCCGTCGTCCGTCTGGCGCTCACTGATCACGGACGCCCGCGGGGAGTTGACGTTCGCCGGGTACACCAACTACTTCCTCTGGCTCGACCACCCGAACCTCGCCACCGTGCTCAGGAAGAAGGCCCGCGCCGGTGTCGCGGTGCGGTTCCTGCTGGGCGAGCCCGACTCAGTGACGACCCGGCGCCGCGAAACGGTGGAGCAGACCGCACTGACCGTCTCCACCCGCATCCGCATCACGCTGGAGCACCTGGAACGGCTCGGGGACACCGAGAACATCGAGGCCCGCTACAGCCGTCACGAGGGCCATATCAGCCTGTCGGTGTTCCGCTTCGACGACCAGATGCTCGTCACCCCCCACCTGTCCAACCTGGTCGGCCACGACTCGCCCATGCTCCATCTGCGGAGGCTGCAGGACGACGGCATGTTCGACCGTTTCGCCTCGCATGCAGAGGCGCTGTGGAAGGAGGGAGCTCTGGTCAACGGATGACTGCGGACAGCGTTCGGCACGACCTGCCGATCGATCGGTGGCGGAAGTCCAGTCACACCGCCGGCGACGGCAACTGCGTGGAGGTGGCGGAGATACCCGGCGCCGCCGGCATCGCCGTCCGCGACTCCAAGAACCTGGGCGTCCCCCCGGCCCGCGTCTCCCGCCCCGCCTGGGCGGCGTTCCTCTCGGCGGTGGCGCGGGACACGATCGCGGACTCCTGACCGGTGGACGGACGCCGCGAGGCTCCCGGAGCGGAGAAGCCCACCCCACCGTTCCCCGCCACGCGTGGGGCCGGGGCCCCGCGCCGGTCGTCCGTGTCACCGCCCGGTTTCCGCGGCGGTGCCTCCCCTCGAAGCCCCGTGCAGCATCAGCGCCACCCCGCCGGTCAGTGACACCACGGCGGTGAGGATGAGCCGCGTCCCCAGCCCCGGGCCGGGGATCACCGCGCCGGCGAGGGCCGGTGCCGCGACCGAGCCGGCGGCCCCCACGACCAGGCAGCCGGTGAACGCCGCGCTCGCGCGGTCGGGCACCAGCTCGGCGGTCCAGACCGCCGGCACCGCCGACCCGGTCATGTATCCCGCGCCGAAGACGCAGGCCAAGACCGCCGTCGCGGCCGGGGAGTCACCGGCCACTCCGAGGAGCGCCGGCGCGGCGGCCACCGTCACCAGGCACAGCGCCGCGACCCTAGGGCTGCCCAGCCGCCGCGCGACGGTCCCGGCCGCCACGCCCACCATGCCGGTGGTGCCGATGGCCGCGCTGTGGGCCGGGGCGGGGGCCCCCCGGGCCGCCCCGGGGGCGCCGCCCCCGCCCGGGCCCCGGC
>NZ_JBXUOY010000089.1:0-17803 GCF_057196705.1 Streptomyces sp. ATLC9
CCGCATTGCCGTGAACTCGCCAGCCAAACAGGGGAGTTTTCCGGAACGCGGCGGAGGACGCGCGGAACAGGGCCTCCTTCGCACCGGCCGCGCGCCCCCCCCCCCCGCCCCCCCCCCCCGCCCCGCCCGTGCGTCCTGCCTATGCTGTCGCCCATGCTGACCATCACACAGGAGCTGCACGACAGGATCGTCGCCCACGCCCGCCGGGACCACCCCGACGAGGCCTGCGGCATCATCGCGGGCCCCGCCGGCAGCGGACGCCCCGAGCGCTTCGTCCCCATGCTGAACGCCGCCCGCTCGCCCACGTTCTACGAGTTCGACTCCGCGGACCTGCTGAAGCTCTACCGCGAGATGGACGACCGGGACGAGGAGCCGGTGGTCGTCTACCACTCCCACACCGCCACCGAGGCCTACCCCTCGCGCACCGACGTCTCCTACGCGGGCGAGCCCGGCGCCCACTACGTCCTGGTCTCCACCGCCGAGTGCGGCAACGACGAGGGGCCCTTCTCCTTCCGCTCCTTCCGCATCGTCGACGGCGAGATCACGGAGGAGGAGGTCAGGATCGTCCCCGCCTACGAGGGCTGATCCCCGGACCTGACAACAGGTGAGACGGCGAGGTCCGCATCATGGAACAGGTATCCGGATTCGGAGGCGGGAATCGTTACGATGAGCCCATGGTTAACCACGATGTGAGCGATACCCACCCGGGTAAGTCCCCGGGCACGCTGCTCGTGGCGCGCCTGCACGTCGATCTGTGCCGCCTCGCCAGCGCCCTGGGGTCCCCCCGGCACCGCGAGCCGGCATGCCGCCGCCGCGCAGCCGACCGCGCCTGACCCGGACGGCCATCCCCGCGCGGCCCGGCCGCACCTCACCCACACGCATGTGCCAAGGCCCACAAGCTTCCCGCCCTCTCCCACAGGAGTACACCCATGGCCATCGAGGTCCGCATCCCGACCATCCTCCGCACCTACACCGACGGGCAGAAGGCCGTCGAGGGCGACGGCGGCACCCTCGCCGAGCTCATCGAGGACCTGGAGACCCGCCACAGCGGCATCCGGGAGCGGCTGGTCGAGGGCGGCGAACTGCGCCGCTTCGTCAACGTCTACCTCAACGACGAGGACGTCCGCTTCCTGGACGGGATCTCCACCAAGCTCAGCGACGGCGACAACGTGACGATCCTCCCCGCCGTGGCCGGGGGCATGCGCTGATGCGCTACGACTCGCCGATCGCCGCGGTGGGCAACACCCCTCTGGTGCGCCTGCCGCGGCTCTCGCCGTCCGAGGACGTCCGCGTCTGGGCCAAGCTGGAGGACCGCAACCCCACCGGCTCGATCAAGGACCGACCGGCCCTGCACATGATCGAGCAGGCGGAGAAGGACGGCCGGCTCAGCCCCGGCCGCACCATCCTGGAGCCCACTTCCGGCAACACCGGCATCTCCCTGGCCATGGCGGCCAAGCTCAAGGGCTACCGCATGGTCTGCGTCATGCCCGAGAACACCAGCGCCGAGCGCCGCCAGCTGCTGGCCATGTGGGGCGCCGAGATCATCTCCTCCCCGGCCGCGGGCGGCTCCAACACCGCCGTGCGCGTCGCCAAGGAGATCGCGGCCGAGCACCCCGACTGGGTCATGCTCTACCAGTACGGCAACCCCGACAACGCCGGCGCCCACTACGCCGGCACCGGCCCCGAGATCTACGCCGACCTGCCCTCGATCACCCACTTCGTCGCGGGACTGGGCACCACCGGCACCCTGATGGGCGCCGGCCGCTATCTGCGCGAGAAGGTCCCCGGCATCCAGATCGTCGCCGCCGAACCGCGCTACGACGATCTCGTCTACGGCCTGCGCAACCTCGACGAGGGCTTCGTCCCCGAGCTGTACGACGAGACCGTCCTGACCACCCGCTACTCGGTCGGCTCCGAGGACGCCGTCACCCGCACCCGCGAACTCCTCGCCCGGGAAGGCATCTTCGCCGGAGTCTCCACCGGCGCCGCCCTCCACGCCGCCATCGGCGTCGGCCGCAGGGCCGTACGCGAGGGCCGAAGCGCCGACATCGTCTTCGTCGTCGCCGACGGCGGCTGGAAGTACCTGTCCACCGGCATCTACACCGCACCCACCACCGAGGCCGCGGTCGAGGCCCTCCAGGGACAGCTCTGGGCCTGAGCCCGCCCCGCGAACCCGCGACACCCGCCCGCCGCGCCCGCCGCGCCACGCCCCTCCGGCAGCCGGGAGCGGCGGTGCGGGGAGCTCACGGCCGGACCCGCGCCGCCCGCCTCCACGTGCCGCACCATCCGCGCCCCGCACCACCCCCGCCCTGGTGATTCCGCCCACAACGGGGCACCGCGGAGGAGCCACCGGCCCCCGTGCGCCTTACGCTCAGGTAACCCCTCTTCCCGGGCCACGGAGGTTCCTTCCCCTATGAAGCTCACCGTCGTCGGCTGCTCGGGATCGTTCCCGTCCGCGGAATCGGCCTGCTCCAGCTACCTCGTCGAGGCCGACGGCTACCGGCTCCTGCTCGACATGGGCAACGGCGCCCTGGGCGAGTTGCAACGCCACTGCGGCCTCTACGACCTCGACGCCATCGTCCTCAGCCACCTCCACGCGGACCACTGCATCGACATGTGCGCGTACTTCGTGGCCCGGTACTACCGGCACGAGGGAGGGCGCTGCGAGCCCATCCCGGTACACGGCCCCAAGGGCACCGAACAGCGGCTGACGACGGCCTACGCCGACACCCCGACCGAGAAGTCGATGAGCGAGGTCTTCGACTTCCGCGACCTCGCCCCACGGAGCACCTTCCGGCTCGGACCGCTGACCGTCACCGCCGACCGGGTGCGGCACCCGGTGGAGACCTACGGCTTCCGCGTCGAGCACGACGGCAGGGCCCTGGTCTACTCCGGAGACAGCGGCCCCTGCGACGCCCTGTGCGACCTGGCCCGAGGCGCCGACCTCTTCCTGTGCGAGGCATCCTTCACCGACGGCAAGGAGGACATCCCCGAACTCCACCTCAACGGGCGGCAGGCCGGGGAGTGCGCGCAGCGGGCGGGCGCCGAACGCCTGGTCCTCACCCACATCCCGCCGTGGACGGACCCCCGGCACAACCTGCGCGACGCACGGAACGCCTTCGACGGTCCCGTGGAGATGGCCCGCCCCGGCGCCGTCTACGAGATCTGACCGGCCGGTACTGCGCCTTCTCCTGCTCGGCGATCTCCTCGTCCGACTCCCGGCCCGGCGTCGGCAGATCGAACCGCACGATCGCGAACCGGAAGACCGCGTAGTACACCGCAGCGAAGCACAACCCCAGCACCACCAGCAGCCACGGTCTGGACGCGATCCCCAGATTCAGCAGGAAGTCGATCGCCCCGGCGGAGAAGCCGAAGCCGTCCCGCGCCCCCAGCGCCCAGCTCAGCGCCATCGACACCCCCGTCAGCACCGCGTGCACCGCGTACAGCACCGGCGCGACGAAGATGAACGTGAACTCGATCGGCTCGGTCACCCCGGTGACGAAGGCGGTCAGCGCCACGGAGAACATCATCCCGCCCACCGCCTTGCGGCGCTCGCGCCGCGCGCAGTGATACATCGCCAGACAGGCCGCCGGAAGGGCGAACATCATGATCGGGAAGAAACCGGTCATGAACTGACCCGCCGTCGGGTCCCCGTGCAGAAAGCGCGCGATGTCCCCCTCGTACCGAACCCCGTCGTCCTCGTAGGAACCCGCCTGGAACCACGGGAACGAGTTGAGCAGATGATGCATCCCCACCGGGATCAGCGCCCGGTTGGCCGCTCCGAACACCCCCGCCCCGAGTGCCCCCGACCCCACCAGCCACTCGCCGAAACCGTGGATCCCGGCCCCCAGCACCGGCCAGGCGTAACCGAATAGGACACCCAGGAGCAGACCGGCGAACGACGTGAGGATCGGCACCAGCCGGCGCCCGCCGAAGAAACCCAGCCAGTCCGGCAGCTTCCTGCGGTGATAGCGCTGGTAGAGCACGGCGGTGACCAGCCCCATCACCACACCGCCCAGCACACCCGCGTCCGCGGGCCGGGCGACGCCCTCCTCGGGAGGCAGGTTGGGATCGGTGAAAGTGGCCATCACCTGCTGGAAGACCAGATAGCCCACAACGGCCGCCAGCCCCGTGGAGCCGTCCGCCCGCCTGGCGAAGCCGACCGCGATGCCCACGGCGAACAGCAGCGGCAGATTGTCCAGCAGCGCCCCGCCGCCCGCCGCCAGGAACTCGGCGATCCGGTTGACGAAATCCGGGAAACCCTCCCGGCCCAGCATGTCCTCGTAACCCAGCCGGACCATCAGAGCCGCCGCGGGCAGCACGGCGATCGGCAGCATCAGACTGCGGCCGACGCGCTGGGCCACCGCCATCACGCCCGCGCCGCGCCCCTTCCCGCCCCCCTCCCCACTCCTGTCCCCGCCGTCGTCGGACGTCCTGGCCGTGGCCGTGGTCATCGGCTTCCTCCCGTGGGGCCGTGCGGTCGGCGCCGAGCCTCCGCGTCGCAGGCATCGAATGGGCAGCAGGGTATTCAAGTCACCTTGTAACACGAACAAAGGCAACGAAAGCACCCATACGGGCAAGGGGACCACCGGAGCGGGGACAGTGCCGGAACGCAGTACCCGGACCACCCGGACCACCCGCACCCCTTCCCTGCGGAGCCGGGGAGCGGTATGGAGCCGATGAGGCGCCCTCTCGCGAGATGCGTATAACGTGAGTTAATGTGCCAATCCGGCCCACAGGGGGCACCGGACACAGGACTGGCCCGGACGGCCGGCGACAGCCGGCGGGAAGGCGGAGGACATGCCCGGCAAAGCGGAGAACATCGTCGCCGGACTCGGCGGCATCGACAACATCGTCGAGATCGAAGGCTGCGTCACCCGCCTGCGCACCGAGGTCGAGAACCCCGCCCTCATCGACGAGGCCGCGCTCAAGGCCGCCGGCGCACACGGCGTCGTGAGGATGGGATCCGCCATCCAGGTCGTCATCGGCACCGACGCCGACCCCATCGCCGCCGAGATCGAGGACATGATGTAGCCGCCCCGCCCCGCCCCGCACACCAGGCCACCAGGCCCTTCACCCGAACGGCCGCCTCATTCGGGGCACTAGGCTCGCACCCATGTCACGCATCGACGGCCGCACAGCCGAACAACTCCGACCCGTCACCATCGAACGCGGCTGGAGCAAGCACGCCGAAGGTTCCGTCCTCGTCTCCTTCGGCGACACCCGTGTCCTCTGCACCGCCAGCGTCACCGAAGGCGTACCCCGCTGGCGCAAGGGCAGCGGCGAGGGCTGGATCACCGCCGAGTACGCCATGCTCCCCCGCTCCACCAACACCCGCGGCGACCGCGAATCCGTCCGCGGCAGGATCGGCGGACGCACCCACGAGATCTCACGCCTCATCGGCCGCTCCCTGCGCGCCGTCGTCGATCTCAGGGCCCTCGGCGAGAACACCGTCGTCCTCGACTGCGACGTCCTCCAGGCCGACGGCGGCACCCGCACCGCCGCCATCACCGGCGCCTACGTCGCCCTCGCCGACGCCCTCTCCTGGGCCCGCGACCGCAAACTCGTCCGCGCCAAGGCCCAGCCACTGACCGGCACCGTCTCCGCCGTCAGCGTCGGCATCGTCGACGGCACCCCCCTCCTCGACCTCTGCTACGAGGAGGACGTCCGCGCCGAGACCGACATGAACGTCGTCTGCACCGGCGACGGCCGCTTCGTCGAAGTCCAGGGCACCGCCGAGGGAGCCCCCTTCGCCCGCACCGAACTCGACGCCCTCCTCGACCTCGCCGTCGCCGGCTGCGCCCAGCTCGACGGCGCCCAGCGGCACGCCCTGGACACCGGTTCGCCGCCCCCGGCCTGACTCCCGGCCCGGAACCCGGCCCGCCCCGGTGGCACCCGGCGGGAAAGCGGACGAGGCACGGAACTTTGCGAGCGCTTTACGCGTCCTACAGGGCACGGGCCGTACGGGTCGAGCCGTACGGCCCGTCCAGACACCAGGAGGACCACCCCCGCATGCGCAGACGGACCACCCTCGCAGCCCTCGCCCCCGTCGTCCTCGCCCTCCCCCTGACGGGCTGCGGCGCCGTCCAGAACGCACTGGACTGCGCCAACACCGCCGTCATCGTCGTGGACAGCGCCAACGCCCTCCAGCAGGCCGTCGCCGACGGCGTCGAGAACCCGGCCGAGGTGGACCGGTCCCTGGACCGCATCAACGAGAACCTCGACAAGATCATCGACAGCACGGACAACGCCGACATCACCCGGGTCGCCGAGGACATGCGCAGGGCCGCCGACAACGTCCGCGAATCCGTCGAACAGGGCAAGGCCCCCGACGCCGGCCCCGTCGTCGACGCCGCCGACGAACTCACCCAGGTCTGCACCCCCGGCTGACGGATCCCGGCCGACGGGCCCGGGCCGGCGGATACCGGGGATCCGGCCCGGATCCCCGGCCCGCCCGGCGATTCCGGCCGCCACGACGGGATAATCGGTCCCCATGAGCCAGCGCCTGATCCTCGCCACCCGCAACACCCACAAGGTCCGAGAGCTGGAGGTCATCCTCTCCGCCGCCGGACTGGACCTCGCCCTGGTCGGCGCCGACGCCTACCCCGAGGTCCCGGACGTCAAGGAGACCGGCCTCACCTTCGCCGAGAACGCACTCCTCAAGGCCCGCACCCTGGCCGGGGCCACCGCGGTGCCCGCCGTCGCCGACGACTCCGGCCTGTGCGTCGACGTCCTCGGCGGCGCCCCCGGCATCTTCTCCGCCCGCTGGGCCGGACGCCACGGCGACGACCGGGCCAACCTCGACCTGCTCCTCGCACAGCTCTCCGACATCGAAGACCCCCACCGCACCGCGCACTTCGCCTGCGCGGCCGCCCTGGCCCTGCCCGACGGCACCGAACGCGTCGTCGAGGGCCGCCTGGCCGGCACCCTCCGCCGCGAGCCCGCCGGCGCCGGCGGCTTCGGCTACGACCCGATCCTCCAGCCCGAGGGCGAGACCCGCACCTGCGCGGAGCTGAGCCCGGACGAGAAGAACGCCATCAGCCACCGCGGCCAGGCCTTCCGCGCCCTCGCCCCGGTGCTCCGCGAACTCCTGGGCTGACACTGCAAAGGAACGGCCTGCCCCGCGAGGCGGGTTCCGCCGACAACGCCGAAGGCCCGGCTCAACGAGCCGGGCCTTCGAATGAAAGGTCTGTGCGGCCGGTGGGATTCGAACCCACACGGGGAAATCCCCACTGGGACCTAAACCCAGCATGACTGCCAGTTCCATCACGGCCGCCGATCGCCGCCCATCGTACCGGTTCGGCTGCTCCCGGAGGGGCGTCGGTCATGGCGCTCCCGCCGGTTCCGGCCACACCAGGTATCCGTGATCGCGTGACAGTTTGGGCACGGGTGGCGAAGATTCTCCCGACGGTTGTCGTGCCAGTCGCCGTTGATGTGGTCGATCTGGAGAGTCATTGTTGTTCCGAACCACTCTCCCGGGTTACCGCACCCTGTGCACTGGTAAGGCGTGCCGATCTCCTCCAAGGCCCGTTGCAGACGGGCACGGTTCACCCGAGGAGCGTCTGCGGGGTGTACCCGCAGTACCTCCCCGGCGATCCGTTTCGGTGTCTTCGGTCGGACCTCACGTCGTGTACGTCGCTTGAAGTGGGAGGTCTCCAGCCCGAGGCGCACCACATGCCGATGTACTCGGCGGTGGTTCGCGTCGTTGACCGGCAGGTTCAGTGAGCGCATGACTTCGGCGTAGCTTGTGCTGCTCGAAACGGCGGCGCGGAGTGGTGCTTCGGCGATGGGAACCCGCGCATGGGAGAAGTGCGAGACGTCGACGTCCAGTTCGGTGAGCATCCGGCGCAGTGCGGCACGCGATGCGCTGTCGTCGCCGAGGCCCAGGGAGCGCGCCAGGTCACGGATGCTGGTGGCGGTGGCCGCTGCCTGCCTCACCTCCTCGGGCGCGAACGGAAGGTCGGTCCGCGGCGGTTCGGCGCGGGTGGGGGACCTGTGTCGATGCCATGTTCGGCCACCAGTCTCTGGAGCGTACGGCGTCTCCCTCTGCTGACACCCACCCCCAGTTCGCGCATTAACTGCGCCCGTGTCGATGAGCGGGCGACGGCATCGGCGAGTGATTCGCGGGTGTACGGGCTGGCCATGGTTCCTCCCCCTGTGGATCGTCCGCGCCGTGGTCGTTCGGTCTTCTGTCGCGGACTCGCACTGGTCAACGAACGGCGCGCCGGGAGGTCACGCGGGGGAGGAACCGGGCCGGGGGGGCTCAGAGGGAGAGGTCCCGGATGAGCTTGGCGACGTGGCCGGTGGCCCTGACGTTGTACAGCGCCCGCTCGACCCTGCCCTCCTCGTCGACGATCACCGTGGAGCGGATGACACCGGTGACGGTCCTGCCGTACATCTTCTTCTCGCCGAAGGCGCCGTAGGCCTGGAGCACCCTCTTCTCCGGGTCGCCGACGAGGGTGACCCGGAGGTTCTCCCTCTCGCGGAACCTCGCGAGCTTCTCCGGCTTGTCCGGGGAGACGCCGATCACCTCGTAGCCCGCGCCGGCGAGGAGGTCGAGGTTGTCGGTGAAGTCGCAGGCCTGCTTGGTGCAGCCGGGGGTGAGGGCGGCGGGGTAGAAGTAGACGATCACCTTGCGTCCGGCGCGGTCGGCGAGCGAGACGGGGTTGCCGTCGGCGTCGGGCAGGGTGAAGGCCGGGGCGGTGTCGCCGGGCTGCAGTCGCTCGCTCATCGGTGCTCCTCGGGCGGGGCGCGGTCCCTCGGCCGGGACCGCTGTCGGGGCCGTTATCGGTTCGAAAGCCTAGCCACGGGGTGTGACGGGGGTGGCGCGGGGCACCGGAGGTGGGGAACTGCCAGACTGTCCGGAGCCGGGACTCCGGTGCACGGCGGCCCGGGTGGGGCGGATGAGACGGACGAGACGACGGAGGCAGTGCGGTGTCGGAAGCCAGGACCCCCGCGGAGATCGAGGCGGAGATCGTCAGCAGGCGGCAGGAGCTCGCCGATACGCTTGACGAGCTGGCGGTGCGGGTGCACCCGAAGACGATCGCCGACGGTGTGAAGGCGCGGGCGGCGTCGGCCGTGGATCGCACCGCGGGCCGGGCGTATGTCGCGGTGAACCACGCGCTGTCGGACGCGCGGGACCGGTTCACGGACGAGGAGGGCCGCCCCCGGGCGGCGCGGATCGTGCCGGTGGCGCTGGCGGTGGCGGGGGTGGCCGGGCTGCTGGTGGTGTCGTCCCGGCGGCGGCGCCGCTGAGCGGCACGGAGACGGGCTGGGATACGGTTCTGCCGTGAGTTCCAAGACGCCCCACCACGACAAGCTGCCCATCCGGATGCTGCACGACCGGGTGCTGGTGCGTACCGACATTCCCGAGGGCGAGCGCCGGTCCTCCGGGGGCATCGTCATTCCCGCGACGGCGGCGGTCGGCCGCCGGCTGAACTGGGCCGAGGTGGTCGCCGTCGGTCAGAACGTGCGCACGGTGGAGCCCGGTGACCGGGTGCTGTTCGATCCGGCCGACCGGGCCGAGGTGGAGGTGCGCGGGGTCGCGTACGTGCTGATGCGTGAGCGTGATCTGCACGCCGTGGCGGCCGAGCGGCTGCAGGGGTCCGAGGACTCCACCGGGCTGTATCTGTAGCGGCGGCTGTGGCGGCGGCGTCCGCCGGGAGGGCAGCGGTCGTACCGGCGGGCCCCGCGGCATGCTGACGCTGTTGGTTGACTCGGGGACCCGCTGCTTCGCCCCGTCGGCCGTCTGGCCGGCGGGGCGAAGTCGTACGAAGTGCCTGCCGCGGTTGTCCGTTTCCGCGGCCGGGGCTTGAGGCGGGGTGTCAGGGCGAGGGGCTGGGGGAGACGTCGGCCGCGGGGTCCTCGCGGGCTTGCCCGGGCTTCCCGTCGCTGCCGGGTTTCTCGGCGTTCCTCCCCGGAACGGGTCCGCCGCCCGCGCCGTCGTCCCCGGTGTCCGGGCCGTCCCCGGTGTTCTCCGCGTCCTCCCGGCCGGAGTCGGTGGCGGAGGCTTCCGGGGTTTCCTCGGTGCCGTCGACCGGGGTGGGTTCCTCGTCGGGGGCTTCGGAGGGGTCGGCGCTGCCGGAGGGGTCGGGGGAGGCCTTGGGGAGGCGGTTCTTGCCGGGCTTGAGCTCGAAGTTCCTGACGGGGGTGCCGCGCAGTGCCTCGGCGGTGTAGGCGGTCCAGATGAGGGTGGGGAAGTCGGAGCCGTTGAGGCGGGGCATTCCGGCGGCGCCGTACAGCGACTTGTGGACACCGGTTTCGGGGTCCTGGCCCATGATGGCGACGACGGTGGCCAGGTCGGGGGTGTAGCCGGCGAACCAGGCGGCCTCGTTCTCCTCGGCGGTGCCGGTCTTGCCGGCGGCGGGTCGGCCCAGGGCCCCGGCGCGGCTGCCCGTGCCGGTCCTGACGACCTCGCGCAGTACCGCGGTGGTGGAGTCGGCGGCCTGGCGGGAGACGGCCTGCTCGGTCTCCGGCTCGGGGACGGGGATGTCCTCGCCGTCGCGGGTGATCTTCTTGACGAGGGTGCGGTCGACGCGTTCGCCGTGGTTGGCGAGGGCCGCGTAGGCCTGTGCCATGTCGAGGGTGCTGGGGGTGGCGGTGCCCAGGGAGATGGAGGTGTTGGACTCGGCCATGTTGGGGGTGTCGGGGGGCAGGCCGAGGGCGACGGCGGTCTTCTTGATCCTCTCGGCGCCGACGTCTGCGCCCATCTGGGCGAAGACGGCGTTGACCGACTTGTTCATGGCGGCGGTGACGGGGATCGAGCCGTAGCTGACGTTGTCCTGGTTGTGCGGAGCCCACTCGGTGGGGCCACTGGCGCCGATGACCGTGCGTCCGCTGGCGCCGTCGTAGGTGGTGTTGGGCCCGATGGGTTTTCCGCCGCGGGTCCTGGCGCGGTGGTGGACGGCGGAGGCGTAGACGATGGGCTTGAAGGTGGAGCCGGCCTGGTAGTCGCGGCGGGTGGCGTTGTTGACGTACTGCCGGGTGTAGTCGATGCCGCCGTACATCGCGACGACCTCGCCGGTGCGGGGTTCGATGGAGGAGGCTCCGGCGCGGACGTAGGAGTCCTGTTCGCGTTCGTCGCCGAGTTTGGACAGGAGTTCCTTCTCGACGGCCTTGACCAGGGCGTCCTGTTTCTCGCGGTCGAGGGTGGTGGTGATCCGCAGGCCGCCCTTGACCAGTTCCTGTTCGCCGAGGATGCCGTTCTCGGTGAGGTGGGTGTTGACGGCCTCGACGAGGTAGCCGCGCTGGCCGGCCAGGGCCGAGGGGCGCTTGGGGTCGCGGGGTTCGGGGAAGGCCATGGTGTCGCGTTCGCGGGGTTTGAGCCAGCCCTCCTCGACCATGCCGTTCAGGACGTACTTCCAGCGGGCGACGGCGCGTTCCCGGTTCTCGGGGTGGGCGGCGACGTCGTAGAGGTTGGGGGAGTTGAGGAGGGCGGCGAGGTAGGCGCCCTCCGCGGTGGTGAGGTCGGAGGCGTGCTTGTCGTAGTAGGCCTGGGCGGCGGCCTGGATGCCGTAGGAGTTGCGGCCGAAGTAGCTGGTGTTGAGGTAGCCGGTCAGGATCTCGTCCTTGCTCACCCGGTTGTCGAGTTTGACGGCGATGAAGAGTTCCTTGCCCTTGCGGGTGAGGGTCTGCTCCTGGTCGAGGTAGTAGTTCTTGACGTACTGCTGGGTGATGGTGGATCCGGACTGCTTGCCCTTGCCCTGGAGCATGTTCCAGCCCGCGCGGATCATGGCGGTGACGTCGATGGCCGGCTGGTGGTAGAAGTCCCGGTCCTCGGCGGCGAGTACGGCGTGCCGGGTGGGTTCGGGGATGTCCTCGAGCCGGACGTTCTGGCGGTTGACGTCGCCGTCGCGGGCGAACTGGGTGCCGTCGGAGTAGAGGTAGACGTTGTTCTGGGCGGTGGCCGCGGAGTTGGGGTTGGGGATCTCCACGAGCAGGTAGCCGGTGATCAGTGCGCCTGTCGCGGCCACGGTGACCAGGGCGGCGGCGCCCAGGATCCTCCGCTTGACGGGTGACCGGCGCGGGCCGGTGGCCGGCTGCTGCTTCCCGCTGCTGTTCGGCTCCTCGGGTTCCTCGCTCATGACCGCGGTCTCCTTGTCGGTATGGCTTGCCCATTCCGTTTTATGGCGGAATGACCCGTAGGACACTCTGGCACCGTCCACTCCGGTGAGCGAGGGCAGTCGGCGTCCGCGGCGGTGTGCGGAATGCCGGCGGACGCGTGTGCGTGTGCCCGGTGGGGCCCGGCCGCCGGATTCCGGGCGTGTGCGGTGATCGGGTTCTCACGCTCCGCCATCACCCGTGGGGGTGCCGGAGGGCCGCCGGGTGGGCGCTGTGAGCCGGTCCGGGCCGGTCCGTGGGAGCCGGGGACCCGGCGCCGGGGTCAGAGCCTGGCCGGTGAGGCGCCCCTGAGGAGGTCCGGGTCCAGGGCTCCGGCCATCGCGCGGAAGCCGCTGTCACTGGGGTGCAGGTGGTCGCCCGAGTCGTGGACGGGCAGGAGCCGCTGCGGGGCGGCCGGGTCGCGCAGGGCCGCGTCGAAGTCGACGACGGCGTCGAAGACGCCGCCGCGGCGGATCTGCTCGTTGACCCGCTGCCGTACGGCCTCCAGGCGCGCGTTGTGCTTGCGGTGTCCGCCGAACGGCGTCAGGGTCGCCCCGACCACCCGCAGGCCGTGCCGGTGGGCGTGCTGGGTGATCCGCTCCAGTCCGTCCACGATTCTGCGGGGGTCGGTCTGCCGGGGTGCCTTGATGATGTCGTTGATGCCGAGCTGGACGACCAGGACCTCGGCGCCGGTGCGGGAGAGCACGTCCCGCTCCAGCCGGTTCAGGGCGCTGGGCCCGTTCCTGGGGTCGGTCGGTGAGGCGTCGAGGAGGATCCGGTTTCCGCTGATGCCCTGGTTGAGGACGCTGTGGAGGGGAGCGCCGCGTTCGGTGCGCAGCCGGTCGGCGAGGAAGTCGGTCCAGCGGTGGTTGGCGCCGGGGCTGGAGGTGATGCCGTCGGTGATGGAGTCGCCGAGGGCCACGACGGCGGCCTCGGTCTCGTTCGTCCACACGTCCACGGCCGTCACATGCCGCCAGTAGGTGGTCCGCTCGGTGTAGGGGGCGCCGGTGGTGTCGGCTGCCCGGTCGCCGCGGGCCAGGTAGCTGGTCTGGCGTGCGTGGGGGTGGTGGGTGACGGCTCCGGAGCCGGTGGGCGAGTAGAGGGTGACGAGCAGGTCGGCGGCGGCGGGCACGTTCAGCCGTACCGCGTCGCTGGTGACGGCGGAGCCGGCCGGTACGGTCACCTCTTTCCGGTCGCCGAAGGTCAGTCCGCGCATGCTGCCGGGTGCGGCGGCGGGGCTGCTGGGCTCGGCGGCCAGGGCGAGGGTGGCGTGGGTGATGGTCAGCGGGCGGGTGCCGAAGAGGTTGGAGAACCGGACGCGGGCGGCGCTGCCGCCGGCGGAGGTGTGCACCACGTTGCGCAGGGAGGCGTCCGGATGACCGTCCGGGGCGTTCGGTTCGGCGGAGGCGGGTGAGGCGGACCAGGTGCCCACCCAGGCCCCGGAGGAGGCCGGGGCGGCGCTCTCCCCGCCCCGCGGGGCGGTGGTGTCCGGGGCGGCGCCCCCGACGCCGGCGCCGACGAACACGGCGCCGGCGACCAGGACCACGACGGCCGCGAGCCCTGCCAGCAGGGCGTATCCCATGTTCTTGCTCACGGGCGGCAGCCTCGCTCGTACACGGAAGAGTCCCCCCTCGGGCGGTGTGGGCCCAGGCGTGCGAAGTGGTCGGCGGTTCCTCCATGATCCCATGGCGGCCGGGGTGGCCCCGCGGGGTGGCCCGGCCTGTTACGTGATCGATGAAAGGGCGTGGGGCGGCCGGGCTCCGCGGGCGGGCGGGCGGGTTCGCGGTGCGGGCCGCGGGCGGTGCGTTCGGCGTTCCGCCGGCGGTACCTTGCGACAATTGCGGCCGGGACGGCGCGGACGGGTGGAGACGATGGAGCGGACGACGACGGACGGGAAGAACGCCGGGGATCCCGGAGGCGGGCGGCCTGCGGGCTCCCGGCAGCCGGCCGGGGCGGTGTTCGACCCGGTGGCCTTCACGGCCGCCGACGAGGAGAAGCGGCGCGGGGTGCGCCGGATGAAGGCCATCGCGACCGGTGCGCTGCTGCTGGCGGCGCTGGTGTTCGCGCTGGCCACCTGGGCGCAGCGGGCGGGGGCGGGGGCCTGGGCCGGTTATGCGGCGGCGGCGGCCGAGGCGGGCATGGTGGGTGCGCTGGCCGACTGGTTCGCGGTGACCGCGCTGTTCAGGCGGCCGATGGGGCTGCCGATCCCGCACACCGCGATCATTCCGAACAAGAAGGACCAACTGGGGCGCAGTCTGGGCGACTTCGTCGGTGACAACTTCCTCGCCGAGGAGGTGGTGCGGCGGAGGCTGCGTTCGGTGGGCATCGGCGGTCGGCTGGGCGCCTGGCTGGCCCGGCCGGAGAACGCCGACCGGGTGACGGCCGAGTTGTCCACCGCGCTGCGCGGGGCGCTGGCCGTGCTGCGGGACAACGATGTGCAGGCGGTGGTGGGCGAGGCGATCACCCGGCGTGCCCACGCGCAGGAGATCGCGCCGAGTCTGGGCCGGATGCTGTCGCGGATCGTCGCCGACGGCGGTCATACCCGGGTCGTGGATCTGGTGGTCTCGCGGGCCCATGACTGGCTGGTGTGGCACAGCGACTCGGTGATGGACGCGGTGGCGGGCGGGGCGCCGGGGTGGACGCCGCGTTTCGTGGACCGCAGGGTCGGCGAGCGCGTCTACCGGGAGCTGCTGCGCTTCGTCTCGGAGATGCGGGACATGCCCGGCCACCCGGCGCGCGGGGCGCTGGACCGCTTCCTGCGGGACTTCGCCGCCGACCTGCGGTCCGACGGCGAGACCCGGGCGCGGGTGGAGCGGCTGAAGTCGGAGATCCTGGACCGCGACGAGGTACAGGAGCTGATCGCCTCGGCCTGGTCGGCGATGCGGGCCATGGTGGTGGCGGCGGCCGAGGACGAGCGCAGCCAGCTGAGGCTGCGGGCGCGTGCCTCGCTGCTGTCGCTGGGCGCGCGGCTGTCGGGGGACGGCGGGCTGCGGGGCAAGGTCGACGGCTGGATCGAGGGGGCGGCGGCGCATGTCGTCACCACCTACCGGAACGAGATCACCTCCCTGATCACCGAGACGGTCGAGAGCTGGGACGCCGAGCACACCTCCCGCAAGATCGAGGCGCACATCGGCCGCGACCTGCAGTTCATCAGGATCAACGGCACGGTGGTGGGCGCGCTGGCGGGCCTGGCGATCCACACCGTCGCCCATGCGCTGGGCGGCTGATGCCGGGCCCGCCACCGCGCCGGCCGAGCCGCCCCGTCAGCCGAGCCGTATGGTGCGGCCCTCGGCCGCCGAGGTGCGGGCCGCTTCCAGCACCCGCAGTGCGTCGGCCGCCTCCCGCGCGGTGACCGGGGGTTCGCCTCCCTCGCGCAGGGCGGCGGCGACGGCGGCGTAGTACGCGGGGTAGTCGCCGTCGCGGGATGGCACGGACCGCACGTCGTCCGCCGCGCCCAGGGTGCCCCAGGCGGACTCCGCCTCCGCGCCCCACGGCTCGCCCGGTGCGGGGCGGGCGCCGGCGCGCAGGGCGTCCTCCTGGGGGTCGAGGCCGTACTTGACGTAGGCGGCCCGGCTGCCCAGGACCCGGAAGCGGGGGCCGAGGGCGGCGGCGGTGGAGCTGACCCACAGGTGGGAGCGGGTGCCCGAGGCATGGCGCAGGGCGATGAAGGTGTCGTCGTCGGCCTCGGCGCCGGGGCGGCGCGCATCGGACTCGGCGTGGACGGAGACCGGCGGGCCGAAGAGGGTGAGCGCCTGGTCCACCACGTGGCTGCCCAGGTCGTACAGCAGGCCGCCGAGCTCGGCGGGGTCGCCGGACTCGCGCCAGCCGCCCTTGAGGCCGGGGCGCCACCGTTCGAAGCGGGACTCGAAGCGCCACACCTCGCCCAGCGCGCCCTCGGCCAGCAGGTCGCGCAGGGTGAGGAAGTCGCCGTCCCAGCGGCGGTTCTGGAAGACCGACAGCAGCAGTCCGCGGCGCTCGGCGAGGTCGGCCAGCGCCTCGGCCTCGGCGGCGCCGGCGGCCAGCGGCTTGTCGACGACGACGGCCAGTCCGGCCTCCAGGGCCCGGGTGGCCAGCTCGACGTGGGTGCGGTTGGGGGAGGCGACGACGACGAGGTCGAGCTCGCCGGCGCGCGCGAACAGCTCGTCGGCGCCGGCGGCGGTGCGCAGCTCCTCGCCGTGCTCGGCGCGGGCCTGCCGCTGCCGTTCGGGGGAGGAGGTGACGACGGTGTCCAGTACGAGCCCGTCGGTGGCGGCGATCAGCGGCGCGTGGAAGACGGAGCCGGCCAGGCCGTAGCCGATCAGTCCGACGCGCAGGGGGTTGGGGACCGGGGAGGCGGCGTTCATGGCGCCCACTTTGGCAACGCCGTTGCCAAAGTGCAAGCGGGCGCGAGAATGGACCCGTGACCCCCTTCTCCCCCCGCTTCCGCGCCGGTGCCGCCCCCGGCACGGCCCCCTTTCCGGCCGCCGCGAACCCGCCGGCCCCGCGCGGCCACAACGCGGCGCTCGTCCTGGACCTGCTGCGCGCGGCGGGCGAGGCGGGTGCGAGCAGGCCGGAACTGGCCCAGGCCGCGGGGCTGACACCGCAGGCCGTCAGCAAGATCACCGCCCGGTTGCGGGACGCGGGCCTGGTGGCGCAGGCGGGGCGGCGTCCGTCCACCGGAGGCAAGCCGCGCACCCTGTGGCGCCTGGTGCGCGACGCGCGCCACGCGGTGGGCCTGCACCTGGACCGCGACGAGGTCACCGCCGTCCTGGTGGACCTGCCGGGCGGCACGGTCGCGGTCCACCGGGCTCCCTTCGACCTGGGCGCGCCCCGCGAGGCGGTGCTGGACGCGGCGGCCGGAGCGGTGCGCGCCCTGCCGGGCGGCGCGGCCGGACGCGGCGACCGCCTTCTGGGTGCCGGCGTGGCGTGCCCGGGTCCGCTGGACCACCGGACGGGAGTGCTGCGAAGGGTGACCGGCCTGCCCCGGTGGGACGGCCACCCGTTGCGGGAGGCGCTGTCCCGGCGGCTGGGGCTGCCCGTCGCGCTGGACAAGGACACCAACGCGGCGGCCCTCGGCCTCGCCCTGAGCGGCGGGGAGGATATGGGGGGCGCCTCGTTCGCCTATCTGCACCTGGGCACCGGGCTGGGCGCCGGGCTCGTACTGGGCGGAGCGCTGTACCGGGGGGCGCGCACCGGGGCCGGCGAGTTCGGCCACCAGGTGGTGCGGCTCGACGGCCCGGAGTGCGGCTGCGGGGACCGCGGCTGCCTGGAGGCGCTGTGCCTGGCGGCCGCGGCCCGGGGCGACACCGCCGAGGCCGCCCGGGTGCTGGGCACCGGGGCGGCGGGGCTGGCCGGGCTGCTGGACGTGGACCGTGTGGTGCTCGGCGGCCGGACGGTGCTGGCCGACCCGGAGCCGTACCGCGCGGGTGTGGAGCGGGTGCTGGCGGCCCGGGCCGCGCGCACCGACGGCCGGGCCGTACCGGTGTCCGTCGCCCCCGGCGGCCCGGGGCTGGTCGCCCGGGGTGCGGCGCAACTGGTCCTCGCGCCGCTCTTCGGCCGGCTCGAACCGGGAACGAGACCGGAGGACCCCGGGTGAGGCCGGGGTCCTCCGGGGCCGGAACAGTCCCGGAGCGGCCCCGGAAAGAGGGGGTCGGGCGTGGTGGACAGTGACCTAGTGCCGCGTCGGTCAGGGTTTGCCCGGTGGCGAGCGGGGTGAACCCTGACC
>NZ_JBXUOY010000090.1:0-17777 GCF_057196705.1 Streptomyces sp. ATLC9
CGCCGGCCTCGCGCGCGCGGCCCGTCCCCGCGGGCCCGGCCGCCGCCCCGGCCCGGACGGCGCGCTCGTGCAGCTCGACGGCGGTGGCCCGCAGGCGGTTGACGGCGCGTACGACGTCGGCGAACTCGTCGTTGCGGCCGGTGTAGACCACCGGGTCCTCGCCCACCGGATCGGCGGCCACCCGCTCGCCGCCGCGCCGCAGGACGGCCAGCGGACGGGCCATCGAACGCGCGGTCTGCACGCTGATGCCGACGGCGAGCAGCAGGCAGATCCCGAGCAGGGCGGCGCGCAGCTCCAGCGCCGTGACGTCGTCGTCGCGCAGTCCCTCCAGCCTCCTCACCTCGGCGGCCGCCAGCGAGGACTCCATGCTGCGCATGCGGTCCACCCGGGCGGTGAGCGCGGCCTCGACCCGGTCGGTGTTCAGGGCGCGGTCCCGGTGGTCCAGCAGCGGCTGGTCGGTGAGACGGGCCAGGTAGCGCTCGGCCAGCGTCACCTCGGCGCCGGTGACGGTCCTGGCGTACGCGTCGCGGGCGGAAGCGAGTGCGGTCTGGTCGAAGTCCGCGAGGGCGGCCTGCTCGCGCAGGTGGGCCTGCTGGGCGGCGGCGGTCAGGCGCGGTTGCCCGCCCTGCGCGGCGAGCGCGGCCAGCAGCAGCCCACGGGCGGCGGAGGCATGCTCGACGGCGCGCCCGAGATCGGGGAACGCGTCGGCCGTGGCGTTCTCGGCGCGTGCGGGCAGGGCGCGGGCGGTGGCGGCGGTGATGCCGCCGAGGGACCGGATGAGCCGGGTGTACGCCTCGTGGGCCTCGACTGCGCCGCCCTCACCGGCCGCCGCCCGCTGCCGGATGTCGGGGAAGGCGTCGAGCAGTGCCCGTATGTCGGCGGGGGCGTCGGCCCTCAGCTCCCTGATGCCGCGGTCCACCCGGGCGTGTTCCCGCTCGGAGGGCTCCCCGCCGCCCGCGGCGATACGGCGGACGACGGCGTCGCGCTCGTCGGCCAGGGCGTGGGAGAGCGAGACCGCGCGGCGTCCCAGGTCGGCGCGGTCGACCAGCCGCTGGGAGTCGGTCAGATCGCGCGAGGCGGTGGCCACCGAGGGCGCGCCCGCGGCGAGTACGGCGGCGGCGCACAGGACGACGGAGGCGAGGAGCCTGTTGCGCACCCGCGCCCGGCGCCCGGCGGGGGGCGGTGTGGATGCCGCGCCGTCCTGGTGGTCCCGCCGGCTGCTCCGGTGTCGCTTCTTGCCCACCCGTGCTCGCAATCTCGTTCCGCCGTCCCGGACCGGTCCGGGACGCGACAGTCCAATGTGTGCGGCATGGGACCGCATCCCGTCCGTTCACGGCTGTCCGCGGCGGCCGACGTTCCCGTCGTCGCGGCGGATGCGGAGGCGGTCCTCCTGCCGGGCCACTCGGAGGAGTGAACATCACCGGAGAGTTGCCGAACAACTCCCACGTCGCGGCCAGTTCGGCCACACACCGGCCGGGGGCTGGAAATCCGTCCGGCCTTTTGGCACCATTCGCGCCCACCGCTTCGCGGACACCCCGATTCCGGTGGAACTCCGGCGAAGAGCCGCAGGTCGCGACACTGGTCCAGACCTGCCCCGCTCCACCGGGCCCGCTCCGGCACACTGGCGCGCATGCGGATCGAGATGGCGAGCGAGCCCGGCGACCCCCAGGTCCCCAACGAGGACTACGCGTCAGTAGCCCTACCTGCGGCGGGAAGCGGCGGGGCGCTGGTGGTGCTGGACGGCGTGACTCCGCCCGCGGAGTACACCGGGTGCGCGCACGGCGTGCCGTGGTACGTGGCCCGTCTGGGCGGGGCACTGCTCGAACTGTCCGGTTCGCGGCGGGATATGACACTCGAGGAGTGCCTCGCCTCCGCCATCGGCCGGACCGCCTCCTCCCACGGTCCGGGGTGTGACCTTTCTCACTCCCGCACTCCGCAGGCAACGGTGGTGCTGGCCCGCTGGGACGACTCGGCCGTCGAGCACCTGGTGCTCTCCGATTCGGCGCTGCTGGTGGAGTACGCGGACGGATCGGTGACGCCCGTCCTCGACACCCGGCTGGACGGTCTGCGGCCCGCCGCGCGGGCGCTGCCCCCGGCCGAGCGGGCCGCGTACCTGGAGTCCCTGCGCAACGCGGAGGGCGGCTTCTTCACCGCCGCGGCCGACCCGGCGGTGGCCGGTCGCGCGGTGGTGGGCTCGGCGCCCCGCGAACGGGTGCGCGCGCTGGCCGCGTTGAGCGACGGTGCGACACGTTGGACGGACATCTTCCGCCTGGGCGACCGGACCGCGCTGATGACGGTGCTCCGCGAGGAGGGGCCCCGGTCGCTGATCGGCCGGGTGCGCACCGCGGAGTCGGCCGACCGCGCCGGCGCGGCCTTCCCGCGCGGCAAGGCGCACGACGACGCGACGGCCGTACTGGTGGAGTTCTGGCCGGCTCCCCGGCGGACACCCGCCGGGAAGCCGCCCGGCCGGGCCACGACCGGGTTCACCGGGCCGGCCGCTTGACGGCCCGTACGATCGGGCCCGGCATCGCGCCGACGCGGGTCCGACGGCACCACCGCCCCGGGCGGGGTGAGCGTCACGGGCGACGGGGACGTGGTCTCCTTCCGCGGGCGGGTCGAGCCGAAGCCGCTCGATGCCCTCCCGCCGTCCGGGAGGCGCGCCGTGTTCCCCGTCATGTGTTCGCTGCGAGCGATCACCGCGCTCGCCGGCCCGCCCGCCGCTCCGTGCCTGCCACCGGCAGGATGACCGGCATGACGGCCGACACGCGCTCCCCCTACCCTCCGTACGAGACGACGGCCGGCCACGGGGCCGGCGCTCCCCGCGTGCTGGACCGCCGCGACGGCCCCCACGGCGAGGTCGTGCTGCGGCGGCACGGTGAGCTGCTCCAGATCATCGCCAACGGCTGCTTCCTGATGGACACCTCCGACGGCCGATCCGAGCGTCTGCTGGTGAGGGCCGCGCTCCGGGAGCTGGACGCCGGTGGCGGCCGGCCCTCGCCGGCCGTGCTGATCGGCGGGCTGGGCGCCGGCTTCTCGCTGGCCGAGGCGGCGGCCGAGCCGCGCTGGGGGCGGATCACTGTGGTCGAGCGGGAGGAGGCGGTGATCGACTGGCACCGCGACGGCCCGCTCGGCGAGGTCTCCTCCGGCGCTCTGGCCGATCCCCGGGTGCGGATCGTCCGCACCGACCTCCTGGCACACCTGACCGGCGGCGGCGACCCGTACGACGCCCTGTGCCTGGACGTCGACAACGGCCCGGACTGGACGGTCACCGAGGACAACGGCTCGCTCTACACCCCCGCCGGGCTCGCCGCGTGCGCCCGGCGGCTCGCCCCGCACGGGGTGCTGGCCGTGTGGTCCGCGCAACCGTCCGGGGCGTTCGGCGAGGCGCTCCGGAATGCCGGGTTCACGCGGGTGCGCACCGAAGAGGTGCCCGTCGCCCGAGGAGTCCCGGACGTGGTCCACCTGGCCACCCGACCGGCGTAGCGCACCGCACACGCGCCCTTTACGCTCTAGCGAGAAACCGAGCGGTAGGGCGAGACGTATGGACCACAGGAACACCACGCAGTCCCACGGCGCCGCCGCGGCCACCCCGGGCGCCCGGCGCCGGATCCTGGTCGTGGAGGACGATCCGACCATCACCGAGGCGGTCGCCGCCCGGCTGCGCGCCGAGGGCTTCCAGGTCCGCACCGCCGGGGACGGCCCGGCGGCGGTGGAGGCGGCCGAGGCGTGGCAGCCCGACCTGCTGGTGCTGGACGTGATGCTGCCGGGCTTCGACGGCCTGGAGGTCTGCCGCCGGGTGCAGGCGCAGCGGCCGGTTCCGGTGCTGATGCTCACCGCCCGGGACGACGAGACCGACATGCTGGTCGGCCTGGGGGTCGGCGCGGACGACTACATGACCAAGCCCTTCTCCATGCGAGAGCTGGTCGCGCGCGCCCACGTCCTGCTGCGCCGCGTGGAGCGGGCCGCGATCGCCGCGTCCTCCCCGCGCTCGGGCACGCTGCGGCTGGGCGAGCTGGAGATCGACAACGCCCAGCGCCGGGTGCGGGTCTCCGGCCGGGACGTCCACCTCACCCCGACCGAGTTCGACCTGCTGGTCTGCCTGGCCAACTCCCCCCGCGCGGTGCTCTCCCGCGAGCAGCTGCTGGCCGAGGTGTGGGACTGGGCGGACGCCTCGGGCACCCGTACGGTCGACAGCCACATCAAGGCGCTGCGCCGGAAGATCGGCGCGGAGCGGATACGCACCGTCCACGGCGTCGGCTACGCGCTGGAGACGCCCGCGCCCGCCCCCGACTGGACGTGAGCGCGCCGGGCGCGGGCCGCGGCCGGCGCTCCCTGTGGAACCGGTTCTGGGAGGGCGTGCGCCCCGTGGACCCGTTCCGCTCGGTGAAGGCCGCGCTGGGCGCGCTGGTGATCGTCACGGTGGCCATCACCACCCTGCTGACCATCGTCGCGGTCCACTCGGCCATCGAGCTGCGGGTGATCGCCCTGCTCGCGGTGATCGCCTCGCTGGTGGTCACCCAGTTCGTGGCGCACGGGCTGGCCGCGCCGCTGGACGAGATGACGGACGCCGCCCGCTGGATGGCCCGTGGCGACTACAGCCGGCGGGTCCGCGTGGACCGCCGCGACGAGCTGGGCGAGCTGGCCGGGACCTTCAACAGCATGGCCGCCGATCTGGCGGCCGCCGACCGGCACCGCAAGGAGCTGGTGGCCAACGTCTCGCACGAACTGCGCACCCCGATCGCGGCACTGCGCGCGGTGCTGGAGAACGTGGTGGACGGGGTCTCCGAGGCCGATCCGGCGACGATGGACATCGCGCTGCGGCAGACCGAGCGCCTGGGCCGCCTGGTGGAGCACCTGCTGGACCTGTCCAGGCTCGACAACGGGGTGGTGCCGCTGCACTCCCGCCGTTTCGAGGTGTGGCCCTACCTGGCGGGCGTGCTCAAGGAGGCCAACATGACCAAGGGTCAGGGGCACTCCCGCACCGACGTCCACCTCCATCTGGAGGTGACCCCCTCGAGCATGGTCGCGTACGCCGACACCGAGCGGCTGCACCAGGTGGTCGCCAACCTGATCGACAACGCCGTCAAGCACAGTCCGCCCCACGGCCGGGTGACGGTGCGGGCGCGTCCCGGCCGGGCGCCGCTGAGTCTGGAGCTGGAGGTGCTGGACGAGGGCCCGGGGATCCCGGAGGCGGACCGCGCCAGGGTGTTCGAGCGCTTCGGCCGCTCGGCCTCGGCCGAGGGCGGCGACGGCGGCACGGGGCTGGGGCTGGCCATCGCGCGCTGGGCGGTGGACCTGCACGGCGGGCGGATCGGAGTGGCCGAGTCCCCGAGCGGCTGCCGGATCCTCGTCACTCTTCCCGGCGATACGCCCGGACCGGAGTTGACGTAGGCTCGAAGCAGCCGCGAGGTGAGGGAGCGAGGCGGGGCCACTCCCTGGGCGCCTCCTTCCCCGAAGCAGGCGAACTATGTTCGTTTCCCGCCGAAGAATGCGCCGAAACACACCTGTGAATGTGACTTAGGCGACGCAAACACCATGCCGACTGCACCGAACGGCGCAGGGAGCGTAGCCTTTATTTCTGCTGTCCACCCACACAGGTAAGCGGAAGAGGGCGGTTGCCGCCGTGTCGCCACAGGCCCCCAAGACTTCGAGTTCTCCCAGGACCGAGCAGGACGGGCAGGGCAAGAGTCCTGCCGCCGGCTTCGGTGCCAACGAGTGGCTCGTCGACGAGATCTACCAGCAGTACCTCCAGGACCCGAACTCCGTGGACCGGGCCTGGTGGGACTTCTTCGCCGACTACAAGCCCGGACAGGCCGCCGGAGGAGCCGCGGCCCCCAGCGCGTCGAAGCCCGCGGGCGAGCCCCAGGCGTCACAGGCCCCCCAGCCGCGGCGGACGGCGCCCGCCGCGAAGTCCACCGAGGCTCCCGCGGCCAAGGCCGCCGAGCCCGCTCCCCCGAAGAGCGAGCCCGCGGCCAAGGCCACCCCCACGAAGAGCGAGTCCGCCGCCAAGGCCGCGCCCGCCGGGAGCGAGTCCGCCGACAGCGGGGACGGCGGGGCGGCCGGCCCGGAGTACGTGCCGCTGCGCGGCCCGTCCGCCGCGGTCGCCCGGAACATGAACGCCTCGCTGGAGCTGCCCACCGCCACGTCGGTGCGCGCGATCCCGGTGAAGCTGCTGGTCGACAACCGCATCGTCATCAACAACCACCTCAAGCGCGCCCGCGGCGGCAAGGTGTCCTTCACGCACCTCATCGGCTACGCCATGGTGCAGGCGCTCAAGGCGATGCCGTCGATGAACCACTCGTACACCGAGAGGGACGGCAAGCCGACGCTGGTCAAGCCCGACCACGTCAACCTCGGCCTGGCCATCGACCTGGTGAAGCCGGGCGGCGCCCGCCAGCTCGTGGTGGCCGCCATCAAGAAGGCCGAGACGCTGACCTTCTTCGAGTTCTGGCAGGCCTACGAGGACATCGTGCGCCGCGCCCGGAACAACAAGCTGACGATGGAGGACTTCTCCGGCGTCACCGCGTCGCTGACCAACCCCGGCGGCATCGGCACCGTCCACTCGGTGCCGCGCCTGATGCCCGGCCAGGGCCTGATCATCGGCGTCGGCGCGATGGAGTACCCGGCGGAGTTCCAGGGCACCTCGCAGGACACCCTGAACAAGCTGGGCGTCTCCAAGGTCATGACGCTGACCAGCACCTACGACCACCGTGTGATCCAGGGCGCCGCCTCCGGCGAGTTCCTGCGGATCATGCACCAGCTGCTGCTCGGCGAGAACGACTTCTACGACGAGATCTTCAAGGCGCTGCGCATCCCCTACGAGCCGGTGCGCTGGCTGCGCGACATCGACGTCTCCCACGACGACGACGTCACCAAGGCCGCCCGCGTCTTCGACCTGATCCACTCCTACCGGGTCCGCGGCCACGTCATGGCCGACACCGACCCGCTGGAGTACAAGCAGCGCAAGCACCCCGACCTGGACATCACCGAGCACGGTCTCACCCTGTGGGACCTGGAGCGGGAGTTCGCGGTCGGCGGTTTCGCCGGCAAGTCCCTGATGAAGCTGCGCGACATCCTGGGCGTGCTGCGCGACTCGTACTGCCGCACCACCGGCATCGAGTACATGCACATCCAGGACCCCAAGCAGCGCAAGTGGATCCAGGACCGCGTCGAGCGCCCGCACTCCTCCCTGGAGCGCGACGAGCAGCTGCGCATCCTGCGCAGGCTGAACGCCGCCGAGGCGTTCGAGGTCTTCCTGCAGACCAAGTACGTGGGCCAGAAGCGCTTCTCGCTGGAGGGCGGCGAGTCCGTCATCCCGATGCTGGACGCCGTGCTCGACGCCGCCGCCGAGGCGCGTCTGGACGAGGTCGTCGTCGGCATGGCCCACCGCGGCCGCCTCAACGTGCTGGCCAACATCGTGGGCAAGTCCTACGCCCAGATCTTCCGCGAGTTCGAGGGCAACCTCGACCCGAAGTCGATGCACGGCTCCGGCGACGTGAAGTACCACCTGGGCGCCGAGGGCACCTTCACCGGCCTGGACGGCGAGGAGATCAAGGTCTCCCTCACCGCCAACCCCTCCCACCTGGAGGCCGTGGACCCGGTCGTGGAGGGTGTGGCCCGCGCCAAGCAGGACATCATCGGCAAGGGCGGCACGGACTTCACCGTCCTGCCCGTCCAGCTCCACGGCGACGCGGCCTTCGCGGGCCAGGGCGTGGTGGCCGAGACGCTGAACATGTCGCAGCTGCGCGGCTACCGCACCGGCGGCACCGTGCACGTGGTCATCAACAACCAGGTCGGTTTCACCGCCCCGCCGGAGTCGGCACGCTCCTCGATGTACGCCACGGACGTGGCGCGGATGATCGAGGCGCCGGTCTTCCACGTCAACGGCGACGACCCGGAGGCGTGCGTGCGCGTGGCGCGGCTGGCCTTCGAGTTCCGCCAGGCGTTCAACAAGGACGTGGTGATCGACCTCATCTGCTACCGCCGCCGCGGTCACAACGAGGCCGACAACCCGCACTTCACCCAGCCGGTGATGTACAACCTGATCGACAAGAAGCGCTCGGTGCGCAAGCTCTACACCGAGTCGCTGATCGGCCGGGGCGACATCACCCTGGAGGAGGCCGAGCAGGCTCTCCAGGACTTCCAGGGGCAGTTGGAGAAGGTCTTCACCGAGGTCCGCGACGCCACCAGCCAGCCGGCTCCGGCGGAGATGCCGGCCCCGCGGGCGGAGTTCCCGGTCTCGGTGGACACCGGCGTCAGCGGGGAGGTCCTCAAGCGGATCGCCGAGTCCCAGGTCAACATCCCCGAGCGGATCACCGTCCATCCCAGGCTGATGCCGCAGCTCCAGCGCCGTGCGGCGATGGTGGAGGAGGACAGGATCGACTGGGCGATGGGCGAGACGCTCGCCGTCGGCTCGCTGCTGATGGAGGGCACCCCCGTCCGGCTGGCCGGACAGGACTCCCGCCGCGGCACCTTCGGCCAGCGCCACGCGGTGCTGGTGGACCGGGAGACCGGCGATGACTACACCCCGCTGCTGTACCTGTCCGAGGACCAGGCGCGCTTCAACGTCTACGACTCGCTGCTGAGCGAGTACGCGGCGATGGGCTTCGAGTACGGCTACTCCCTGGCCCGTCCCGAGGCGCTGGTGATGTGGGAGGCGCAGTTCGGCGACTTCGTCAACGGCGCCCAGACGGTCGTGGACGAGTTCATCTCCTCGGCCGAGCAGAAGTGGGGCCAGACCTCCGGCGTCACGCTGCTGCTGCCGCACGGTTACGAGGGCCAGGGCCCGGACCACTCCTCGGCCCGGATCGAGCGCTTCCTCCAGCTGTGCGCGCAGAACAGCATGACGGTCGCGGCGCCGACCCTGCCGTCGAACTACTTCCACCTGCTGCGCTGGCAGGTGCACAACCCGCACCACAAGCCGCTGATCGTCTTCACCCCGAAGTCGATGCTCCGGCTCAAGGCGGCGACCTCGAAGGCGGCGGAGTTCACCTCCGGCGGCTTCCGTCCGGTGATCGGCGACGCCTCGGTGGACCCGGCGCAGGTGCGCAAGGTCGTCTTCTGCTCCGGCAAGGTCTACTACGACCTCGCCGCCGAGCGGAGCAAGCGGGGCGTGACCGACACCGCGATCATCCGGCTGGAGCGGCTGTACCCGCTGCCCAGCAAGGAGATCCAGGCCGAGATGGCCCGCTACTCCGGCGCCTCGACGATCGTGTGGGCGCAGGAGGAGCCGGCGAACCAGGGCGCGTGGCCGTTCATCGCCCTCAACCTGGTGGACCACCTCGACCTGTTCATCGGCTCGGGGAAGGCCCCGAACGCGGACCGGCTGCGCCGGGTCTCGCGTCCGTCGTCCTCCTCCCCGGCGGTGGGCTCCGCCAAGCGCCACCAGTCCGAGCAGCAGCAGCTGGTCGACGAGGTCTTCGACCTCTGAGGTCCGCGGGGGGGGGGCCGGGCCGGGGGCGCCCGCGGCACCCCCCCGGGGGGGGCGCGGGTGCGGGCCCCGTGCCCGTGGTACCGACGCACACCATCCGGCCCGGACAGGGAGACATCCATGTACTTCACCGACCGCGGTATCGAGGAGCTGGCGCAGCGGCGCGGCGAGGAGGAGGTCACCTTCGAGTGGCTCTCCGAGCAGCTGCGGACCTTCGTCGACCTCAACCCCGACTTCGAGGTGCCCGTCGAGCGGCTGGCGACCTGGCTGGCCCGCCTGGACGACGAGGACGAGTGACGGCGGGCGGTGACCGCGCCCGCGGTCCGGCCGAGCGGTCTCCTTGACTTCCCGCCTCCGCGATATATCGTGTCTTCACCAAGACGCGATATGTCGTCGTACGCCGATGCAGGGGAGGCCGCCGTGTCAGGCCGGTCCGAGTGGTCCGTGGACGCGCCGTGCGGGCTCGTCCTCGACGAGGACGTCCACACCCTGCGGGTACGCGTCGTGGGCGGCGCGGTGAACGTCGTCGGCGCCGCCGCCCCGCCCGCCAGGCTGGAGGTCGGGGCCGTCACCGGGCCTCCGCTGACCGTCCGCCTGGAGGACGGCACCCTCACGGTCGCCTACGACGACCTGCCCTGGAAGGGCTTCCTCACCCTCCTGGACCGCGAGACGTGGCGGCACAGCGCCGACGTCTCGCTCGCCGTGCCCGCCGGCGTCCGGGTCGAGGTCGGCGTGGTCGGCGCCGACGCGGTGGTCACCGGGATCGAGGGGCGCACCGAGGTCCGCGGGATCACCGGCGGCATCACGCTGGTGGGCCTGCGCGGCGACATACGGGCCGACACCGTCTCCGGCGGTGTCCAGGCGCAGGGCGTGACGGGGGGCCTGCGCTTCAACTCCGTCTCCGGCGATCTGACGGTCATCGACGGCTGCTCGCCGGTGCGGGCCGACTCCGTCAGCGGCGACATGACGGTCGATCTGGCCCCGGCCCGGGAGCGGCGCACCGACGTCCGGCTGAACTCCGTGTCGGGCGGGATAGCCCTGCGGCTGCCGGAGCCGGCCGACGCCGCGGTGGAGGCGGGCACCGCCGGGGGCGCGCTCTCCTGCGCCTTCGAGGGCCTGCGGATCTCCGGGCAGTGGGGCGCCAGGCGGATCACCGGCACCCTCGGCGCGGGCGACGGACTGCTGCGGGCCACCACCGTCTCCGGCTCGATCGCCCTGCTGCGCCGCCCGGAGCCGGAGGCCGACGAGGAGGCCGGCGCGCCCTTCACGGCCGACGGCACACCCGCGCCGGCCGAGCCCTCCCCCCGTAAGGACGTGTGACATGCCCCCCGTCTTCGCCCACGGCCGACTGCGCCTGTACCTGCTGAAGCTGCTCGACGAGGCGCCGCGCCACGGCTACGAGGTGATCCGGCTGCTGGAGGAGCGCTTCCAGGGGCTGTACGCGCCCTCGGCCGGCACCGTCTACCCGCGGCTGGCCAAGCTGGAGGCCGAGGGCCTGGTCAGTCACACCACCGAGGGCGGTCGCAAGGTCTACTCGCTCACCGACGCCGGCCGCTCCGAACTCACCGACAGGCAGGGAGAGCTGACCGAGCTGGAGCTGGAGCTCCACCAGTCGCTGGCGGCCCTGGCCGCCGACATCCGCGAGGACGTCAGCGGCGCGGCCGGCGACCTGCGCCGCGAGATGCGGGAGGCGGCCGAGCGGACCCCGGGCGCCGAGCGGACCCCGGGCGCCGATGAGGGCGAGGGCGGTGGTACATCCGCGCCCGGCTGGGAGAAGGCCTGGGAGGGCGCGTGGGAAGGTACCTGGGGCGACAAGGACGCGCTGCGGGCCGCACGCGAGGAGATGCGCCGGGCCGGTGAGCAGTGGAAGGAACAGGCCAGCCGTGCCCGCCGGGAGGCCCAGCAGGCCAGGCTCCAGGCGCGCAAGGCCCGGCAGGCCCGGGACGCCGCCCGCCAGGAGGCCGAGCGGATCGCCCGCCGGGTTCAGGAGCAGGTGCAGTCGCACGCCCGCCAGGGCGACTGGCAGGGCGCGGTGCGCGCGGGTATGTCGGAGCTGGGCAGGCACCTGGGCGGTCTGGGGGACCCGGGCGGAGCCGGTGGCCGGAGCACGTCCCGTCCGAAGCACACGGAGCCGGACGGGCGGACGGGTCCGGCGCGGGAGCCGGCCCCGGAGTGGGCGGAGGAGCCCGCCACGCCCTCCGGCGACCCCGGGCGCGATCTGGAGCGGCTGCTGGACCGGTTCCGCGACGACGTGCGGGACGCGGCCCGCGACCACGGCGTGGGCGAGGAGCAGCTGCGCGAGGCCCGCCGCCATCTGTCGACGGCGGCGGGCCACCTCGTCTCCCTGCTGCGGTCGCGTGATCCGGAGGGCCCGAAGGAGTAGTCCCGCGGGGCCCGTCCCACGGGCGGGACGGGCCCCGGACGCGTCAGACCGTCAGGACGATCTTGCCGAAGAGATCGCCCGCCGCCATCTTCTCGAAGCCCTCGCGGGCCCGGTCCAGCGGCAGCGTGGAGTCGATCACCGGGCGGACGCCCTTGGCCGCGCAGAAGTTCAGCAGCCCGGCCAGTTCCTCCTTGGAGCCCATCGTGGAGCCGACGACCTTCAGCTCCAGGAAGAAGATCCGGTTCAGCTCGGTGGCGGGCGGGTTCGGGCCGCTGGTGGCACCCGAGATGACCAGCCTTCCGCCGGGCTTGAGGGACTTCACCGAGTGGGACCAGGTGGCGGCCCCGACCGTCTCGATCACCGCGTCCATCCGGTGCGGCAGCCGCGCGCCGCTCTCGAAGGCGGCCTCGGCGCCCAGCTCCTCGGCCCGCCCGCGCTTGGCCTCGTCGCGGCTGGTGGCGAAGACCCGCAGGCCCGCCGCGGCGCCCAGCACGATGGCCGCCGTGGCGACTCCGCCGCCCGCGCCCTGCACCAGGACGGAGTCCCCGGGTCGCACCTCTGCGTTGGTGAAGAGCATCCGGTACGCGGTCAGCCAGGCCGTCGGCAGGCAGGCGGCCTCCTCGAAGGAGAGCTCCTTCGGCTTGGGCAGGACGTTCCACTGCGGTACGGCGACCCGCTCGGCGAAAGTGCCCTGGTACTTCTCGGTCAGGATCGAGGGCCGCTCGCGCGGCCCGACCCCGTGCCCGGTCGCGCCGACGACGGAGTAGAGCACGACCTCGTTGCCGTCGGCGTCCACCCCGGCCGCGTCGCAGCCGAGGATCATCGGCAGCGACTCCTCGCCCAGGCCGACGCCGCGCAGGGACCACAGGTCGTGGTGGTTGAGGGAGGCCGCCTTGACGTCGATGGTCGTCCAGCCGAGCGGAACGTCCGGCTCCGGACGCTCGCCCAGCTCGAGTCCGCTCAGCGGCTTGTCACGGTCGGTGCGCGCGGCATAGGCAGCAAACATGATCCAAACCCTAGGACGTGCCGGGCCGCCGGGGAACAGGACAGCGGTGTGACACTCGCCGCCGGCCCGCCGGGGCGGCCGGCGGTGCGACGGCACGGGAAAGGCCGAAGGGGGGGGGGGGGGGGGGGGGGGGGGGGGGGGGGGCGCGGGGGGCGCGGGGCGCGGGGGGGGGGGGCGCGCGGGGCGGGCCGGGCGCGGCCCCCCCCCCCCCCCCCCCCCCCCCCCCCCCCCCCCCCCACGGCGGCGTCCCGCCGCTCAGAGGACCTTCGACAGGAACGCCTTGGTCCGCTCGTGCTGCGGATCGGTCAGCACATCGCGCGGATGGCCCGACTCGACGACCACGCCGTCGTCCATGAAGACCAGCGAGTCGCCGACCTCCCGGGCGAAGCCCATCTCGTGGGTGACGACGATCATCGTCATGCCGTCCTCGGCCAGCCCGCGCATGACGTCCAGCACCTCGCCGACCAGCTCCGGGTCGAGCGCCGAGGTGGGCTCGTCGAAGAGCATCAGCTTGGGCTCCATCGCCAGCGCGCGGGCGATGGCCACGCGCTGCTGCTGGCCGCCGGAGAGCTGGGAGGGGTAGTTGTCCGTACGGTTGCCCAGTCCGACCCGCTCCAGCAGCTTCAGGGCCCGTTCCCGGGCCGCCGCCTTCGACTCGCCCTTGACCTGGACGGGCGCCTCCATGACGTTCTCCACCGCGGTCATGTGCGGGAAGAGGTTGAAGCGCTGGAAGACCATGCCGATGTCGCGGCGCTGGGCGGCGACCTCGCGCTCCTTGAGCTCGTAGAGCCTGTCGCCCTTCTGCCGGTAGCCGACCAGGTGGCCGTCGACCGACAGCCGCCCGGCGCTGATCTTCTCCAGGTGGTTGATGCAGCGCAGGAAGGTGGACTTGCCGGAGCCGGACGGGCCGACCAGGCAGAACACCTCGCCCGCGGCGACCTCCAGGTCGATGCCCTTGAGGATGTGGGCGTGGCCGAAGGACTTGTGGACGCCCTCCGCCTTCACCATCGGGACAGCGGGGGTGGTCATACCGTCTTCCCTCCCACCCGGCTCGGCGTGCGGAACGAGGTGAGGCTCCCGCGCACCCGCTGCCACGGTGTGGGCGGCAGACTGCGGGAGGAGCCGCGCTGGAAGTAGCGCTCCAGGTAGTACTGGCCGACGCTGAGGACCGTGGTGAGGATCAGGTACCAGATGGTCGCCACCAGCAGCAGCTCCATCACCTCCAGGTTGCGCGAGGAGATCCTGGTGGCGGAGAACAGCAGCTCGCTGTACTGGATGGCGTAGGCCAGCGACGAGGTCTTGAGCATGTTGATGAACTCGTTGCCGGTCGGCGGGATGATGACCCGCATGGCCTGCGGCAGCACGATGCGCCGCATGGTGCGCGAGCCGGTCATGCCGAGTGCGTGGGCCGCCTCGGTCTGGCCCTCGTCCACCGACTGGATGCCCGCGCGGCTGATCTCGGCCATGTAGGCGGCCTCGTTCAGGCCCAGGCCCAGCAGCGCGGCGAGGAACGGCGTCATCACGTCGTTCATCTCGTCGCGGTAGAAGCCCAGGTCCAGGATCGGGAAGATCAGCGCCAGATTGTACCAGATCAGCAACTGCACCAGGACGGGGGTGCCGCGGAAGACCCAGATGTAACCCCAGGCCACCGAGGACATCACGGGGTTCTTCGACAGCCGCATCACCGCGAGGATCGTTCCCAGCACCACGCCCATGAGCATGGCGAGCAGGGTGATCCACAGGGTGTTGGCCGCACCGGTGAGGATCGTCTCGTGGTTGAGGTAGCGCCCCACCGTCGGCCAGGTGATGTCGGCGCCCACGAAGGCCGCCACCACCAGGCCGAACAGGACGAGCACGATCGCGGCGCTTATCCAGCGGCCGTAGTGGCGCACCGGAATGGCCTTGACGGCCTCGGGCGGGACCGGGGAGCTCTTGGCCACCGGCACCGCGCCGCCCGCTCCGGTTCCGCCGCCCTCGGGGTCGGGGGCCGGCACCGGAGTGGATGGTGCCTTGTCTTCAAGTTCGGACACGGAGAGTTACCTTTGCTGTGGAACTATGGAGTCCGTGCGGCTCACTCGCCGCCGTTGACGGTGGCCTCCTCGACGCCGGCGTCGGTGACCTCCCACTTCTCCAGCACCTTCTGGTACTCGCCGTTGTCGATGATGGCGTCCAGGGCAGCCTTGATGGCGTCGCGCAGCTGGGTGTTCTCCTTGCTGACGGCGATGCCGTAGGGGGCGGCGTCGATCTGGTCGCCGACGACCTCGAAGTCCTCGCCGCCACCGGAGGTCTTGGCGTTGTACGCGGCGACCGGGTAGTCGTTGATGTCGGCGACCGCACGGCCCTGCTTGACCTGGAGAAGCGCCTCGGTGTCCTTGTCGAAGGCGAGGATCTTGATCGGCTTGTCGCACTTCTCACTCTGCGTCTCGGCGAGATCCTCGTTCGCCGTACCGCGCTGGAGCGCCACGGTCTCGCCGCAGAGATCGTCCAGGGACTTGATGCCCTCCGGGTTGCCCTTCTTGACCAGGATGGTGGAACCGGCGCGGAAGTAGTCGACGAAGTCGACGCCCTCGCCGACCTTCTCGCCCTTGTCGTCCAGGCCTTCCTGTCGCTGCCTGGTGTCGGTCATCGCCGACATGATGATGTCGTGGCGGCCGGAGCTCAGACCGGTGATCAGCCCGTCGAAGGTGCCGTTGCCGAACTCGAACTCGACGCCGAGCTGCTTGCCCAGGGCCTCGCCCAGATCGGGGTCGATACCGGCGATCTCGTCGTTCTCGTCGTAGAACTCGACCGGCGCATAGGCGATGTCCGAGCCGACCTTGATGACGCCGGCGGACTGGATGTCCTTGGGAAGCTTGTCGAACAGCGGGGCCTCGGAGCTCTTCGACTCGGTGTCTCCGCTGCCCTTGCCGCCCTCGTCGGTCTGGTCCCCGCACGCGGTCAGCAGCAGGGAGCCGGTGAGCGCGACGGCCGCGGCGGCGGCCAGGCGCCGGCGCGCGGACGGCCTGCGGGAGCCTTCCACCGAGGGCAGGGGGCGGTTGGTGCGTGCGGTCATGGAAGGTCCTCCTGCGGAGTGGTGTGAGGTATCCGGTGGTCGGCCGGGCACGCCCGGGCGTGCGGCGACACTGCGTGATGGGGGCATCTTGCCATCCGGACACCCGAGGCCAGGATGGCAGCCATGTCAAAATCGGATAACAGGCGACCGGGAACGATCGGCGCCTGACGAGACGTATGCCACCACCCGCTCGGTCGTGCCCGCTCGAATGAGCGGAGACGCGCACACGGGAGGGAGAGCTTCATCACTTCCCCCTCGTGTCGTTAAGCGGCTTTCCACCCTCCCTACAGGTTCTTTGCCCAGGATTCCCATGTCCGGCGCGCTCCCCGGGCAGCCGGTGAGACGTAAGGCATTCGTGCGTGGGGGCGCTCATCCGGTAGAAAGAGCAGTTACACCCCTCACCCGGGGACCAGGGCGTGAGTGCGACGCGCCCGGCGTCCGTTACCCCCTCGACGGCGGCCCCATCCGCCGGAGAGGCCGCGGACGTGGTGCCCGCCCGCGCCTCGACCAGGCAGCGGCCACCCTCGATCAGGAATTTCAGCAAAGGGGTCAAACAGTGGCAGCGGAGATCGTCAATTCCCAGGGCGAGCTGGACGGCGGCGTCGAGCCGGCCATCGATCCGGCGTTCGCCCTGCACCGCGGCGGCAAGATGGCGATCCGGGCGACCGTGCCGGTGCGGGACGCGGACGACCTTTCCCTGGCCTACACGCCGGGTGTGGCCAAGGTGTGCAGCGCCATCGCCGAGCAGCCGGAGCTGGTTCACGACTACACCTGGAAGTCGCAGGTCGTCGCGGTCGTCACGGACGGCACCGCGGTGCTGGGCCTGGGCGACATCGGCCCGCGGGCGTCGCTGCCGGTGATGGAGGGCAAGGCGATCCTCTTCAAGCAGTTCGGCGGTGTGGACGCGGTCCCGATCGCACTGGACTGTACCGACGTGGACGAGATCGTGGAGACCGTCGTCCGGCTCGCGCCCTCCTTCGGCGGCGTCAACCTGGAGGACATCTCCGCTCCGCGCTGCTTCGAGATCGAGCGCAGGCTCCAGGAGAGCCTGGACATCCCGGTCTTCCACGACGACCAGCACGGCACGGCGGTCGTCACGCTCGCCGCGCTGCGCAACGCCGCCCGGCTGCGCGGCATCGCGCTCGGCGAGCTGCGCGCCGTGATCTCCGGGGCCGGCGCGGCCGGGGTGGCCATCGCCCGGATCCTGGTGGAGGCCGGCATCGGCGACGTGGCGGTCTGCGACCGCAAGGGCATCGTCTCGGCCGACCGCACCGACCTCACCGACGTCAAGCGGGAGCTGGCGGGCTTCACCAACAAGGCCGGACTGAGCGGATCGCTGGAGTCCGCGATGGACGGCGCGGACGTCTTCATCGGCGTCAGCGGCGGCACGGTCCCCGAGGAGGCCGTCGCGAGGATGGCGGAGGACGCCTTCGTCTTCGCCATGGCCAACCCCACTCCGGAGATCCATCCGGACGTCGCCCGCAAGTACGCCTCGGTCGTCGCCACCGGCCGCAGCGACCACCCGAACCAGATCAACAACGTCCTCGCCTTCCCCGGCATCTTCGCCGGCGCCCTCCAGGTGCGCGCCTCCAGGATCACCGAGGGCATGAAGCTGGCCGCCGCCGAGGCACTGGCAGCGGTGGTCGCCGACGAGCTGAGCGCCGACCGCGTGATCCCCTCCCCGTTCGACGAGCGGGTCGCCCCGGCGGTGACCTCCGCCGTCGCCGCCGCCGCCCGCGCGGAGGGCGTGGCGCGGCGCTGAGCGCCGTGCGGAACGGCGCGCGGGGGCGGCACGGGCCGGATGGTCAGCGGGAAGTCGTGCACGAAGCGGGTGAGATTGGCGGTGCCGCCGATCATCAGCCGCTCCTCGGTCTCCTCCACCAGTGTCTCCAGGAGGGTGGCGAGC
>NZ_JBXUOY010000091.1:0-17769 GCF_057196705.1 Streptomyces sp. ATLC9
CGCCCCGCCGCAACTATAACGCGCGGGGGCCCCCGGGATTACGCGCGGGCCCCCACGGCCTTTCTGTGTTGTGTAACCGGGAGTTCATGTGGCGCCGCGAGCATCTCGGACATGGGGACGATGACGCTGAGCGGCGCGCTGCGAGCCGGACTGGAGAAGCAGGGCATAGGCATCGGGGATGAGGTGATCGTGCCCGCGTACTGCGACAGCGAGGTGGCGGAGGCCGTACGGGGGACCGGTGCGCTGCCCGTCTTCGCCGACATCGACCCCGGGAGTCTCTGCATCGACCCCGCTTCCGTTGCCGAGGCGGTGAACGAGCGGACCGCCGCGGTGATCCCCGTGCACCTCTTCGGCCACCCTGCCGACATGGTCTGTCTGCACGCACTGGCGCAGCACCACGGGATGAAGGTGGTCGAACCCGGGGTGCCGGCTGCCGTCTCCTCGGTGGAGACCGCTCGGCGTAGGCAGCACGCCGATTTCCTGAGCGCGAGGCTGACCGGCGTGATCGTCCCGCGGGCCGCGGCCGGGGTGCGCCACAGCTACGAGCAGTACGTGGTGAGGGTGCCGGGGAACGGGCGGCCCGACAGGGACGCTTTCAAGCACGCCCTGCGGGCCCGTGGCGTGTGGTGCCACGTGCCGGTGAGGACCCCCGTGCACCGTCTTCCGGAGTTCCAGACGGACGTCCGGCTGCCTGAGACCGAGCGAGCGGTGGGGGAATGCCTGGCGCTGCCGCTGGAGGCCTCGATGACCCGCCGGGAGCTGCAGCGAATCGTCTCGGCCTGCAACGGGCTGGGTGGTCTGCTGATGGAACCGGCCTGCTGAGGGCCGTGAGGGAGCCCGGTGAGGGCGGTCGGCCCAGGTGGTCAAAGGCGCCTCGGGATACATGTATGATCTATTCCGCTGGCTCGCCCCAATAGCTCAGTCGGCAGAGCGTCTCCATGGTAAGGAGAAGGTCTACGGTTCGATTCCGTATTGGGGCTCTGAAGGAACGAGACCCCTGCCGTACGGCAGGGGTCTCGTCGTTTCGGGGTGCGCCCGCAGGCGCGCCCGCCGTCATTCGGGGACACGCATCGCGAGGATCGCCATGTCGTCGGAGGGGGCGTCGGCGGCGAAACGCTCCACCGCGCGCATGATGCGTGCGGCCACCGCACCCGCCGTCAGGCCCGTACACGTGGTGAGGACATCGGCGAGACCGTCGTCGCCGAGCATGCGGTCGCCCTCGCGGCGCTCGGTCACGCCGTCGGTGACGCACAGCAGGACATCGCCCGGATCGAGGGTGACGGTCTCCTCGTACAGTTCAAGGTCGTCCATCACGCCGAGCAGCGGCTGGGGCTCGGCGGCCGGCTCGACGGTGCCGTCCTGGCGCAGGCGAAGCGGAAGCGGATGGCCCGCGCAGACGACCCGGAGGACGGCGCCGCCCTCCGGCTGGGGCCACAGCTCGCCGTAGAGCAGGGTCAGAAACCGGCTGCGGGCGCCCTCGTCGAGGATCGCGGCGTTGAGTCGTTCCAGCACGGCCGGGCCTCCGAAGCCCTCACGGGCCAGCAGACGCAGCGCGTGGCGGGCCAGCCCGGTGACGGCCGCGGCCTCGGGGCCGGTGCCGCAGACATCGCCGATGGCGAAGCCGTACGCGCCGTCACGGATGGGGAAGAGGTCGTAGAAGTCGCCGCCGACCTCGTTCCCCTCGCCCGCGGCGCGGTAGATGACCTCGACCTCGACGCCGGGGACATCGGGGAGTTCGGGCGGCAGCAGACTGCGCTGAAGGGACTGGCTGATGGCCGTGCGCTCGCTGTAGAGCCGGGCGTTGTCCAGGGCGAGGGCGGCCCGGCGGGAGAGGTCCTCGGCCAGTTCCAGGATCTCCTGGCGGAAGCGCTCCTCGGCAGGCTTGCCCAGGGTGAGCATGCCGATGACACGGTTGCGGGCCACCAGCGGCAGCACCACGGTCTCCCCGCCGACCGTGGCGGCGGTGGCGAGAGTGGTGCCGGCGACGTTCGAGGAGATGGAAGCCGGGAGGCGGTCGAGGGAGAGGCCGCTCTGGTCCAGGCCCAGGCTGCGCAGGGAGGTGCGCAGAGCGTCGGAGTGCGCCGCGTCGCCGGGGGCGCTCCACACCCGCGCGCCGGGGGTGGGCACCGGGTCGGGCGGGGGAACCTTGGACAGCAGCGCCTTGAGGCCGTCGATGCGGTCCTCGTCCTCGTGCAGGACGTAGGAGAGCTCGGGTTCGGAGGACTGGTCCGCGATGGTGTAGACGGCACACCAGGTGGCGAGGGTGGGGACCGTCATCTGGGCCATCAGGGCGAGCGTCTGGTCACGGTCGAGGGTGCCGGCGAGCAGGTCGGACGCCTCGACGAGGAAGGACAGCGAGCCGCGGCGCAGCCGCTCCAGTTCGGTCAGGCGGGCGGACTCCACCGCGAGCGCGATCCGGTCGGCGGCGAACTGCAGCCGCAGGGCCTCCTCGTTGGTGTAGCGGCCCGCGGATTCGGCCGACACTCCCAGGGAGCCGGTCAGCCGCCCCTCGACCTTCATCGGGACGGTGACGACCGAGCGCATGCCCGTCCCCTCCAGCAGGGGGACCGCACCGGGTACCGCGGAGAGGTCCTCGTGGACCGAGGGCATCCGGGCCGAGCCGTAGCGGCCGCTGCCCGTCTCGACGGGAACGCGGGCGAAGCGCTGACGGGCGGAGGGCAGACCGGTGGTGGCGCGGACCTCCAGCTCGGTCTCGTCGTCCGTGGCCAGCAGGAGGAAGGCGGCGTCGCCGTCGAGCATGTCGCGGGCGCGCTCCACGGTGCGCTGGAGGAGACCGTCGAGGTCGTCCGGGGCAGGGGAGCCGATGAAGGTCTCGAAGGGGTCGGCGCCGACCCGGTCACGGCTCTCGGAGGTGCTTGCGGAGTCGGGTGCCGCGCCGCGTGCGGGGGACTGCAGCACCGCGCGCTCGTGGTCGCGCACCAGCAGGCAGACGGTGGACGGCTCGCCGTCGGCGTCGCGTACGCGCAGGTGGGAGGCGTAGACCGGGATGGTGCGGCCGTCCGCGCCGCGGACGCCGTAGGAGCCCTCCCATCGGGAGAGGGCCAGGGCCTCGGCAATGCCGGTGCCGATACCGGGAGTGTGGGGCCAGGCGGCGAGGTCGGTCAGCGGCTTGCCGGTGACCTGTTCGGCGGTGTAGCCGAACAGCTCGCGGGCGTCGTCGTTCCAGGCGGAGACCGCGCCGGAGCGGTCGACCTGCAGGACGGCGACGCGGACCCGGGTGTCGGTCGCGGGCAGGGCGCTGTCGGGGAGGGCGGGACCGGCGCTGCGGGTGCCGACCGGGCGCTCGGGAAGCTCCAGGCGGAACCAGACGCGTTTGTCGACGGAGGTGTACTCCACTCCCCAGCGATCGGCGAGCGATGCGCACAGCAGCAGTCCGCGGCCACCCTCGCGGTCGGGGTCGCCGAAGTGGCGGCCCAGGTCCTGGACGGGCAGTCCGCGGTCGGGGTAGTGGTCGGCGACCTCCACGCGCACGCTTCCGTCGCCGTCGCGCAGGCACAGGACGTCGGCGGCGGTGCCGGCGTGGACGACCGCGTTGGTGACCAGCTCGCTGGTGAGGACGACGGCGTCGTCGACGATGTCGGCCAGGCCCCAGCCCTGGAGGGTGTCGCGAACGAAGGCGCGGGCACTCGCGACCGAGCGTCCGACCGGCTCGAAGGTGGCCGCTGCTCGCGCCGTGATCACTGTTCTCCCCATGGATCCGTCGTCGCCGTCCGTACGCGCGGGCGGCAGGGGGGCCCGCTGGGCGCCCACCGCCGCGGCCAGCCGCTGCCCGGCACTCGCCTCGTCCACCGCAGCGCCCCTTCGAATACCCGTCGTGACCACGTGTCCTTCCCGTCCGGCGGGCCGGAGCGGATGGACAGCCGGATGCCAGGTTACTTACGTTCGCAGTACCGGCGGGCCCCGGATGCGGGTGTTTCCCCCTTGAGGCGTTCAGTCGGTGGTGTGCGATGCTGCCGAACTGTTATCGCCTGGTTCCACCATGGTGAAACACTGGGAGGGCTCGAAGTGAATGCCCGGGCGGAACGTTCGACCCAGCGGGAGGGACACGGTGCAGTCTGGCGGAGCGGCGCGAGGCGCCAGCACGCGCACGAAAAGCGGACGGTCTCGGGCAAACGGGGTGATCGAGGTTGAGGTGGCCGCGGTCAACCGGCTGCTGACCGCCCTGGAGGCGATGCGGGACGGAAACTTCCGTAAACGCCTCACCGTCGCCGGCGACGGCCCGATGACCGAGATCGCCGCCGTCTTCAACGAGGTCGCCGACCGCAACCTCCATCTGACCAGCGAGCTGGCACGGGTGCGCAGGGTGGTCGGCAAGGACGGCAAGCTGACCGAGCGCCTGGAGACGGGAGCCTGCGAGGGGGCCTGGGCCACGGCCATCGACGCGTCGAACGCGCTGGTGGACGATCTGGTGCGGCCCGTCTCCGAGGTCGGCCGGGTGCTGTCGGCGGTGGCCGAGGGAGACCTGGAGCAGCGGATGGACCTGCGGGTCCAGGGGCCGGGCGGGGCGACGCATCCGCTGCGGGGCGAGTTCCTGAAGGTGGGGCGCACCGTCAACGGGCTGGTCGACCAGCTCTCGACGTTCACCGACGAGGTGACGCGCGTAGCCAGCGAGGTGGGCACCGAGGGGAAGCTGGGCGGTCAGGCGCGGGTGCGCGGCATGTCCGGCTCCTGGAAGGACCTGACCGACTCCGTCAACACGATGGCGTCCAGGCTGACCGCCCAGGTCCGCGACATCGCGCTGGTGACCACCGCGGTCGCCAAGGGCGATCTGTCCCGCAAGGTCACCGTGCACGTGGCCGGCGAGATGCTGGAGCTGAAGAACACCGTCAACACGATGGTCGACCAGCTCTCCGCCTTCCAGTCCGAGGTGACGCGCGTCGCCCGCGAGGTGGGCACCGAGGGCCAGCTCGGAGGCCAGGCGCGGGTGCCCGGCGCCGGCGGCGTGTGGAAGGACCTCACCGACTCCGTCAACACCATGGCGGGCAACCTCACCTCCCAGGTGCGTGAGATCGCACGGGTGACCACCGCGGTCGCCAACGGCGACCTGTCGCAGAAGGTGACGGTGAACGCGCGTGGCGAGGTGGCGCAGCTCGCCGACACCATCAACACCATGACGGAGACGCTGCGGACGTTCGCCGACGAGGTGACGCGCGCGGCCAGCGAGGTGGGCACCGAGGGAGTCCTCGGCGGTCAGGCGCAGGTGCCGGGTGCGGCGGGGACGTGGAAGGACCTGACCGACTCGGTGAACACGGCCTTCCGCAACCTCACGGCTCAGGTGCGGGACATCGCGCAGGTGACGACGGCGGTCGCCAACGGCGATCTGTCGCAGAAGGTCACGGTGGACGTCTCCGGCGAGATGCTGGAGCTGAAGAACACCGTCAACACCATGGTCGACCAGCTCTCCGCCTTCGGTTCCGAGGTCACCCGGGTCGCCCGGGAGGTCGGTGTCGAGGGCGAGCTGGGCGGTCAGGCGCAGGTGCCGGGTGCGGCGGGGACGTGGAAGGACCTCACCGACTCGGTGAACACCGCCTTCCGCAACCTCACCGGCCAGGTCCGCAACATCGCGCAGGTGACGACGGCGGTCGCCAACGGCGACCTGTCGCAGAAGGTCACGGTGGACGTCTCAGGCGAGATGCTCCAGCTGAAGAACACCGTCAACACCATGGTGGACCAGCTGTCCTCGTTCGCCGAACAGGTGACCCGGATGGCCCGGGACGTGGGCACCGAGGGACGTCTGGGCGGTCAGGCGCGGGTCGACGGCGTCTCGGGCACCTGGAAGGACCTGACCGACTCCGTCAACTTCATGGCGGGCAACCTCACCTCCCAGGTGCGCAACATCGCCCAGGTGACGACGGCGGTGGCGCGCGGCGACCTGTCGCAGAAGATCGAGGTCGACGCGCGCGGCGAGATCCTGGAGCTGAAGAACACCATCAACACGATGGTCGACCAGCTGTCCGCCTTCGCCGACCAGGTCACCCGCGTCGCCCGCGAGGTGGGCACCGAGGGGCGCCTGGGCGGCCAGGCGCAGGTGCCGGGCGTGGCCGGGGTATGGCGCGACCTGACCGACTCGGTCAACGGTATGGCGGGCAACCTCACGGCTCAGGTGCGCAACATCGCCCAGGTCGCGACGGCGGTGGCGCGGGGCGACCTGTCGCAGAAGATCGATGTGGACGCGCGCGGCGAGATCCTGGAGCTGAAGAACACCCTCAACACGATGGTGGATCAGTTGTCCTCGTTCGCCGAGCAGGTCACGCGGGTGGCGCGCGAGGTGGGCACGGAGGGCATCCTGGGTGGCCAGGCCGAGGTCGAGGGGGTCTCGGGCACCTGGAAGGACCTCACCCAGTCCGTCAACGGCATGGCGAACAACCTCACCTCCCAGGTGCGCAACATCGCCGAGGTCACCACCGCGGTCGCGCGGGGCGACCTGTCCAAGAAGATCACCGTCGACGCCAAGGGGGAGATCCTCGCCCTGGTGACGACCGTGAACACGATGGTGGACCAGTTGTCCTCGTTCGCCGAGCAGGTCACGCGGGTGGCGCGCGAGGTGGGCACCGAAGGCATCCTGGGCGGTCAGGCCCATGTGCCGGGGGTCACCGGCATCTGGAAGGACCTGAGCGAGAACGTCAATCTGATGGCGTCCAACCTGACGGGGCAGGTGCGCAACATCTCCCAGGTCGCCACCGCGGTCGCCAACGGCGATCTGACCAAGAAGGTCACCGTGGAGGCCAGTGGCGAGGTCGCCCAGCTCGCGGACACCGTCAACACCATGGTGACGACCCTGTCGTCGTTCGCCGACGAGGTGACGCGGGTGGCGCGCGAGGTGGGCACCGAGGGGAGTCTGGGCGGCCAGGCCCATGTGCCGGGGGTGTCGGGCACCTGGAAGGACCTGACGGAGTCCGTGAACTCCATGGCCTCCAACCTCACCGGCCAGGTCCGCAACATCGCGATGGTCACCACCGCGATCGCCAAGGGCGATCTCACCAAGAAGATCGACATCGACGCGCGCGGTGAGATCCTGGCGCTGAAGACCACCATCAACACGATGGTGGACCAGCTGTCCTCGTTCGCCGAACAGGTCACCCGCGTCGCCCGCGAGGTGGGGACCGAGGGCCAGCTGGGCGGTCAGGCGCGGGTCGACGGCGTCTCGGGCACCTGGAAGGACCTCACCGAGTCGGTGAACGAGATGGCGGGCAATCTGACCCGTCAGGTACGCGCCATCGCGGCGGTCGCCGCCGCGGTGACCCGCGGCGACCACAACGTGAAGATCGACGTGGACGCCGCGGGCGAGATCCTGGCACTGCAGGACAACGTCAACACCATGATCGCCACGCTGCGCGAGACCACGCTCGCCAACCAGGAGCAGGACTGGCTCAAGGGCAATCTCGCCCGGATCTCCGGTCTGATGCAGGGCCGCCGCGACCTGGAGGACGTGGCACGGCTGATCATGAGCGAGCTGACTCCGGTGGTCTCCGCCCAGCACGGCGCCTTCTTCGTCGCGGCCCCGACCGGCGGTGGCCCGGAGCTCGGAGTGGGGGCGAGCGAGGACGGCTCGTACGAGCTGCGGATGATCGGCACCTACGGCTACTCCCCGGGCACCATGCCCACCACCTTCCTGCCCGGCGAATCCCTGGTGGGCATCGCGGCCGAGGAGAAGCGCACACTCCTCGTCGAGCAGGCGCCACCCGGTTATCTGAAGATCTCCTCCGGGCTCGGTGAGGCGCCGCCCGCCCAGGTGATCGTGCTGCCGCTGCTCTTCGAGGGCAGGGTGCTCGGCGTCATCGAACTGGCCACCTTCCAGCCCTTCAACCAGATCCAGAAGGACTTCCTGAACCAGATCGCGGAGATGATCGCCACCAGCGTCAACACCATCAGCGTCAACACCAAGACCGAGGTGCTCCTGCGGCAGTCCCAGGAACTGGCCGAGCAGCTCCAGGAGCGGTCGGTGGAACTGGAGAGCAGGCAGCGTGCCCTGCAGGCGTCGAACGAGGAACTGGAGGAGAAGGCGGAACTGCTGGCCAAGACCAACCGCGACATCGAGATCAAGAACTCCGAGATCGAGGACGCCCGGCAGGTCCTGGAGGAGCGCGCCGAGCAGCTCGCGGTCTCGATGCGCTACAAGTCCGAGTTCCTGGCGAACATGTCGCACGAGCTGCGCACCCCGCTCAACTCGCTGCTGATCCTCGCCAAGCTGCTGGCCGACAACGCCGAGGGGAACCTCTCGCCCAAGCAGGTGGAGTTCGCCGAGACGATCCACGGCGCCGGGTCCGACCTGCTCCAGCTGATCAACGACATCCTGGACCTGTCCAAGGTCGAGGCCGGCAAGATGGACGTCAGCCCGACCCGTATCGCGCTCGTGCAGCTCGTGGACTACGTGGAGGCCACCTTCCGGCCGCTCACCGCGGAGAAGGGGCTCGACTTCTCCGTGCGGGTCTCGCCGGAGCTGCCCCCCACTCTCCACACCGACGAGCAGCGCCTGCTGCAGGTGCTGCGCAACCTGTTGTCGAACGCGGTGAAGTTCACCGACAGCGGTGCGGTCGAGCTGGTGATCCGCTCGGCCGGGTCGGACGTGCCGGAGTCGATCCGCGAGCAGATGCTGGAGCACGGCTCGCTGCGCGACGCCGACTCCGATCTGGTCGCCTTCTCGGTGACCGACACCGGCATCGGGATCGCGCAGAGCAAGATGCGTGTGATCTTCGAGGCCTTCAAGCAGGCGGACGGCACGACCAGCCGCAAGTACGGCGGCACCGGGCTGGGGCTGTCCATCAGCCGGGAGATCGCGCGGCTGCTCGGCGGCGAGATCCACGCGGTCAGCGAGCCGGGCCGCGGCTCGACGTTCACCCTCTACCTGTCCCTCACCTCCAGCGAGTCCCAGCCGCAGGGTTATCCGCAGCCGCCGGGCGAGGTCTCCCCGGAGGCCGCGCGCGCGGCCGAGGGAGAGCCGGGCGGCGGGTCCGGCGCGCCCACCGTGTCCGGTGCTCCTTCCGGTGCCGAGGAGAGGCCGGTCCGGGAGGCCGGCGGCACCCTGGACGTGCCCGCCGCCGAGCGTGCCGCGGCGGCGCTCGCGTCCCGCCGCCGTCAGATCCCCCCCATGGCGCGGAAGCAGCCCGCGCCGCGGGGGGCGGAGCACGGCGGGGAAGTGTGGCAGGACGACCCCGTCCGGAGGGCGGAGGAGCGTCCGCGGGGCGTCTTCGGCGGTGAGAAGGTGCTCATCGTCGACGACGACATCCGCAACGTCTTCGCGCTCACCAGCGTGCTGGAGCAGAACGGCCTGCAGGTGCTCTACGCCGAGAACGGACGCGAGGGCATCGAGGTGCTGGAGCAGCACGACGACGTGGCGATCGTCCTGATGGACATCATGATGCCGGAGATGGACGGGTACGCCACGACCGCGGCGATCCGGCGGATGCCGCAGTTCGCCGGGCTGCCGATCGTCGCACTGACGGCGAAGGCGATGAAGGGCGACCGCGAGAAGAGCATCGAGGCCGGTGCTTCCGACTACGTCACCAAACCGGTGGACACCGATCATCTGCTGTCCGTCATGGCGCGGTGGATGCGCGGGGAGTGATGTGCGATGGTTCCGTGGTCGGCGGCGTGTCGGCGAAGTGCGACGCATTAGGTGTGGAAATGCTGCAATCGGGGAACCTTCGGGCCTCTCACAGCGTTTCAGATACGTGCACAGTGACATCTCGGTGACAGGGTGTGGTGGGCCGCGAGGTGGGGCTACCATGACCGGCACAAGAACGGGCGGCGCAAAGGAGTCGTTGCCGGTGGCGGCGTCCAGGGCGCTGCCGGGGCGAGGAGGACGGGCCATGGTGCAGAAGGCCAAGATCCTCCTGGTCGATGACCGACCGGAGAATCTGCTGGCGTTGGAGGCCATCCTCTCCGCGCTGGACCAGACGCTGGTACGGGCATCGTCAGGGGAGGAGGCGCTCAAGGCACTGCTCACGGACGACTTCGCGGTCATCCTGCTGGACGTGCAGATGCCGGGCATGGACGGTTTCGAGACCGCCGCCCACATCAAGCGGCGGGAGCGTACCCGGGACATCCCGATCATCTTCCTCACGGCCATCAACCACGGTCCGCATCACACCTTCCGCGGCTACGCGGCCGGCGCGGTGGACTACATCTCCAAGCCGTTCGACCCGTGGGTGCTGCGGGCGAAGGTGTCGGTCTTCGTCGACCTGTACATGAAGAACGTTCAGCTGCGTGAGCAGGCCGCCCTGCTACGGCTCCAGCTGGACGGCCGGGGTTCCGGCGAGGACGGCGACAAGAGGGCGGAGCCCGCGGGGGTCCTGGCCGAACTCTCCGCGCGGCTGGCGGCGGTGGAGGAGCAGGCCGAGGCGCTGTCCAAGCACCTGGACGAATCCCCGGACGCCGCGGCCGTCGCCACGGCCGCCCATCTGGAGCGCAAGCTCACCGGTCTGCGACGCGCGCTGGACGCGCTGGAACCGGGCAACGACGGCCGGCCGGCCTCGCTCCCGTCGCAGAACTGACCCGCCGCCGGACGGACGGCCGTCCCGACGGAGCGTCATACCGCGGATTCCTGTGCGCCGGAGGCCGGGCGGACCGGGCCCTGTCCCGCCGACCGTACGGGCGTCCGTGTCTTGAGGCGCTCTCGCGGGTAATCTCGGCACCATGGCCTCACGTACGTCCGGCAAGGCCGCCAGGAAGGCGCCCGCCAAGAAGGCTCCCGTCAGAAAAGCCCCGGCATCGAGGCCTGCCGCGCCCAGGAAGCCGGCGGCCGGGAAGGCGGCGAGGAAGACGGCGGCGAAGACTCCGCCCAGACCCGCGCCGTCTCCCGCCAACGCGGTGTTCCGTCTGGTCGGAGCCGTCTGGCTCGGGGTCGCACACACCGTCGGGGCGCTGCTGCGAGGCATAGGCCGCGGGGCCAGGGGACTGGACCCGGCGCACCGCAAGGACGGGGTGGCGCTGTTGCTGCTGGGCATCGCCCTGGTGGTCGCGGCCGGCACCTGGTCGAACCTGCGGGGGCCGGTGGGCGAGCTGGTCGAGATGCTGGTGACCGGGGCCTTCGGGCGTATGGACCTGGTGGCGCCGGTACTGCTGGGCACCGTGGCGGTGCGGCTGATACGTCATCCGGAGAAGCCGGAGGCCAACGGACGCATCGTCATCGGGCTGTCCGCGCTGGCCGTCGGCGTGCTGGGGCTGGTGCACATCGCCTGCGGCTCGCCGGGGCGCGGCGAGGGACACGAGGCGGTGCGGGACGCGGGCGGCATGATCGGCTGGGCGGTGTCCCAGCCGCTGGTACTCACCGTGAGCGCGGCCCTGGCCGTACCGCTGCTGCTGCTGGTGACCGTCTTCGGATTGCTCGTCGTCACCGCCACCCCCGTCAACGCCATCCCCCAGCGGCTGCGTCAACTGGGTGTGCGGTTGGGCCTGGTGGCCGAGGACGCCGACCCCCACGGCGGGCCGCAGGGGTACGGCGACAGCGGCGCGTACGGCGAGAGGGAGCCCCGGCCGCGACGGACGAGACTGCGCAAGGAGGGCGACGGTGCGTTCGAGGCCGAGAAGGAGGCACTGGACGACCGGCGCCGCTCCCGCCGCGCTCCCCCGGCCCCGCACACCCGGGACGGCTCCGGCTCCCCCGGCGCGGTGGACGTGGCCGCCGCCGCAGCGGCCCAGCTGGAGGGCGCGGTCCTGCACGGCGTACAGCCCTCGCCGCTGGTCGCGGATCTCACCAGCTCGGTCCGCACGGAGCGGGGCGGCCGGGACGAGGGGGAGAGCGCGGCGCGGGGGAGCGCGGCGCGGGACGGGCGGACCGCCCCCGTACCGGATCTGACCAAGGCGCCGGCCGAGCCGCCCTCCGACTCCCTGCCGCCGCGTGCCGAGCAGCTCCGGCTGGCCGGAGACGTCACCTACGCGCTGCCCTCGCTCGACCTGCTGGAGCGCGGCGGGCCGGGCCGTACCCGCAGCGCGGCCAACGACGCGGTCGTGGAGTCGCTGACGACCGTCTTCTCCGAGTTCAAGGTGGACGCCGTCGTCACCGGCTTCACCCGAGGCCCGACGGTCACGCGCTACGAGGTGGAGCTGGGCCCGGCGGTGAAGGTCGAGAAGATCACCGCACTGGCCAAGAACATCGCCTACGCCGTGGCCAGCCCGGACGTGCGCATCATCAGCCCGATCCCCGGGAAGTCGGCGGTCGGCATCGAGATCCCCAACACCGACCGGGAGATGGTCAACCTCGGCGACGTACTCCGGCTGGCGGAGGCCGCCGGCGACGACCATCCGCTGCTGGTCGGTCTCGGCAAGGACGTCGAGGGCGGGTACGTCACCGCCAACCTGGCGAAGATGCCGCACATTCTGGTGGCGGGCGCGACCGGCTCGGGAAAGTCCTCCTGCATCAACTGCCTGGTCACCTCGGTGATGATCCGGTCCACCCCGGAGGACGTCCGGATGGTGCTGGTGGACCCCAAGCGGGTGGAGCTGACCGCGTACGAGGGCATCCCGCACCTGATCACCCCGATCATCACCAACCCCAAGAAGGCCGCCGAGGCGCTGCAGTGGGTCGTGCGCGAGATGGACCTGCGCTACGACGACCTGGCCGCCTACGGCTTCCGCCACATCGACGACTTCAACGCCGCGGTGCGCTCGGGGAAGGTGAAGGCCGCCGAGGGCAGCGAGCGGGAGCTCGCCCCCTACCCGTACCTGCTGGTCATCGTGGACGAGCTGGCCGACCTGATGATGGTGGCGCCGCGCGACGTGGAGGACGCGATCGTGCGGATCACCCAGCTCGCGCGGGCGGCGGGCATCCACCTGGTGCTGGCCACACAGCGCCCGTCCGTCGACGTCGTCACCGGACTGATCAAGGCGAACGTGCCCTCGCGTCTGGCCTTCGCCACCTCCTCGCTCTCCGACAGCCGGGTCATCCTCGACCAGGCGGGTGCCGAGAAGCTGATCGGCAAGGGCGACGGGCTGTTCCTGCCGATGGGTGCCGGCAAGCCCACCCGTATGCAGGGCGCGTTCGTGGCCGAGGACGAGATCGCGGCCGTCGTGGCGCACTGCAAGAAGCAGATGGCCCCGGTCTTCCGTGACGACGTCACGGTCGGGCAGAGCAGGAAGAAGGAGACCGACGAGGAGATCGGCGACGATCTGGACCTGCTGTGCCAGGCGGCCGAGCTGGTGGTCAACACGCAGTTCGGGTCCACCTCGATGCTCCAGCGCAAGTTGCGCGTGGGGTTCGCCAAGGCGGGCAGGCTGATGGATCTGATGGAGTCGCGCGGGTTGGTCGGCCCCAGCGAGGGCTCCAAGGCACGGGACGTTCTGGTCAAGCCCGACGAGCTGGACGACGTGCTCGCGATGATCCGCGGAGAAACTCACTCATAAGAATGAGCTGGGCAACCGTTTTCCCTGGCAAGACGTCAAAGTGGAGGAGGGCGCGGTCGGTGTTCACCGATGGGCGGTACGGCCATCCCTATGGCGGATGGGCTCCCTCCGCCCGCTTGCCCGACCCTTCCGCACCCCCTCTAGACTGAACACCCGGCAGGTGGCTACACGCTCGAAAGGCGCCCCCGTGTCCATCGGCAACTCTCCCCCAGAAGACCGGCCTTCGGTCGGTCAGGCGATCCAGAAGGCCCGTATCGACGCGCGACTGACGGTGGACGAGGTCAGCGCGACCACCCGTGTGCGCGTCCTGATCGTGCACGCCATCGAACAGGACGACTTCTCCCGGTGCGGAGGCGATGTCTACGCCCGCGGCCATGTCCGCACCCTCGCCAAGGCCGTCGGCCTGGATCCGGACGAGCTGGTGGCGCGGTACGACGCCGAGCACGGCGGCCGTCCGGCGGCCACCCCCGCGGCCGCCCTCTTCGAGGCCGAACGCATCCGCCCCGAACCGAGCCGCCCGAACTGGACGGCCGCCATGGTCGTCGCGATCGTGGCCGTGGTGGGCTTCGTCGGCTTCACCCTCTTCAGCGGCGGCGACGACCCGGCACGCACCCCGGTGGCCCAGGACGGCCCGTCGCCGGATCCCGCCGGCGAGCCGAACCCGGCCAAGCCCGCCGAGCCCGACCCGGACCCGTCCGTCTCCGAGAGCGCCATCGCCGCCGCGCCCGCCGACAAGGTCACGATCAAGCTGGTCGCGGAGGACGGCAAGAGCTGGTTCTCCGCCGAGGCCCACAACGGGCGGCTGCTGGAGGAGGGCGTCCTCCAGAACGGCGACTCCAGGACCTTCACCGACGACAAGCGGATCGACCTGGTGCTCGGCAACGCCGGCGCGGTCACCCTCTTCGTCAACGGCAAGGAGGTCGACAAGGTCGGCGAGGTCGGCCAGGTGCAGCGTGTCAGCTACACCAAGGGAGACCCGGAACAGGGGTGACGCAACCCTGGCGGCGGATGGGGCGGGCGGGACGAAGTAGGCTTGAGCCCATGCCCGAACGCCGTACCGTCGCCCTCGTCACCCTTGGATGCGCCCGCAACGAGGTGGACTCGGAGGAGCTCGCAGGCCGCCTGGCGGCGGACGGCTGGGAGCTCGTCGAGGAAGCCGCCGACGCGGACGTCGCCGTCGTCAACACCTGCGGCTTCGTGGAGGCCGCCAAGAAGGACTCCGTGGACGCCCTGCTGGAGGCAGGCGACCTCAAGGCGGCGGCCGGTGAAGGGGGCGGCCGCACCCAGGCCGTGGTCGCGGTCGGCTGTATGGCCGAGCGCTACGGCAAGGAGCTGGCCGAGGCGCTGCCGGAGGCAGACGGCGTGCTCGGTTTCGACGACTACGCCGACATCTCCGACCGCCTGCGCACCATCCTCTCCGGCGGCGTCCACGTCCCCCACGTCCCCAGGGACCGCCGCAAGCTCCTGCCCATCAGCCCGGCGGAGCGGCAGGGCACCGCCGTCGCGCTGCCCGGGCACGGTGACGCCGCCGCGACCGCTTCGGCCCCCGCCGACCTGCCCGACGGGGTGGCCCCGGCCTCGGGCCCGCGGGCGCCGCTGCGCAGACGGCTGGACACCAGTCCGGTCGCCTCGGTGAAACTGGCCTCCGGCTGCGACCGGCGGTGCTCGTTCTGCGCCATCCCCTCCTTCCGCGGGGCCTTCGTCTCCCGGCGCCCCTCGGACGTGCTGGGCGAGACCCGCTGGCTGGCGGAGCAGGGGGTGAAGGAGGTCATGCTGGTCTCCGAGAACAACACCTCCTACGGCAAGGACCTCGGCGACATCCGCCTGCTGGAGACGCTGCTGCCGGAGCTGGCGGCGGTGGACGGCATCGAGCGGATCCGGGTGAGCTATCTGCAGCCCGCCGAGATGCGGCCCGGACTGATCGACGTCCTGACCGGGACGGAGAAGGTCGCTCCCTACTTCGACCTCTCCTTCCAGCACTCCGCTCCGGGCGTGCTGCGCGCCATGCGGCGCTTCGGCGACACCGACCGCTTCCTCGAACTGCTGGACACCATCCGGGCCAGGGCGCCGCGGGCGGGAGTCCGCTCGAACTTCATCGTGGGTTTCCCCGGCGAGAGCGAGGCGGACCTCGCGGAACTGGAGCGTTTTCTGATCGCGGCCAGGCTGGATGCGATCGGGGTCTTCGGGTACTCGGACGAGGAAGGTACCGAAGCGGCGACCTACGAGCACAAGACCGACCCCGAGACGGTGGCCGAGCGGCTGGACCACATCTCGCGGCTTGCCGAGGAGCTGACCGCGCAGCGCGCGGAGGAGCGCGTCGGCGAGACCGTACGGGTACTGGTCGAGTCGGTGGGCGGCGAGGACGGCCCGGTCGGGCGCGGAGCGCACCAGGCTCCCGAGACCGACGGGCAGACGTTCCTGGCCGGTCTCACCGACTCCTCGCAGCTCTCCGTGGGACGGATGGTCGAAGCGAAGGTGGTGGCGGCCGAGGGTGTGGATCTCGTTGCCGAGCCTCCTCCGGACGTCGTCCGGGGGTGCTCCGAAAGTAAGGAGGCGGGAGCATGACGGACATCCCGGCCTCAGCAGCGGGTGGTGGAGCCATGGCGCAGCGGAAGGCCGCAGCGGTCCGCTCGGTGAGCCTGTGGAACATCGCGAACATCCTCACCATGGTGAGGCTGCTCCTGGTGCCGGCCTTCGTGTTCCTGATGCTCGCCGACGGGGGGCACGATCCGGCCTGGCGCTCCTTCGCCTGGGCGGCCTTCTCCATCGCGATGATCACCGATCTCTTCGACGGCGAGCTGGCGCGGCGGTACGACCTGGTCACCGACTTCGGCAAGATCGCCGACCCGATCGCGGACAAGGCGATCATGGGTGCGGCGCTGATCTGCCTGTCGGCGCTCTCCGACCTGCCCTGGTGGGTCACGGGTGTGATCCTTTCCCGGGAGATCGGCATCACCCTGATGCGCTTCTGGGTGATCCGGCACGGCGTCATCCCGGCCAGCCGGGGCGGGAAGATGAAGACCCTCGCCCAGGGCGTCGCCGTGGGTATGTACATCCTGGTCCTGACCGGACCGCTGGCCACGCTGCGCTGGTGGGTGATGGCCGCGGCCGTGGTGCTGACGGTCGGTACCGGGCTGGACTACGTACGGCAGGCGCTGGTTCTGCGGCGGGCCGGCCTGGCGTCGGAGCGCGCTGATGAGCGGTGAGAGGGAGGCCGGGCCCGCCCTTGACGACGGTGCCGACGAGACCGGACAGGTCACGGCGCGGGCGCTGAAGCTACTGGCGGACCGGAAGGAGACCGTAGCCGCGGCCGAGTCGCTGACCGGAGGGCTCGTCGCGGCGGAGCTGACCGCGGCCCCCGGCGCCTCGGCGACCGTACGCGGTTCGGTGACCGCCTACGCCACCGAGGTCAAGTACGAGGTCCTCGGGGTGGACCAGGGGCTGCTGCGGGAGCGGGGCGCGGTCGACGCCGAGGTGGCCAGGCAGATGGCGGCCGGGGTCAGGAGCGTACTGGGAACGGACTGGGGCGTGGCGACCACCGGGGTGGCCGGTCCCGAGCCGCAGGACGGCAAGCCGGTGGGCATGGTCTATGTGGCGGTCGCCGGGCCGGAGGTACCGGGCGCGGCGGATACGGCGAACGCGGCGGACGGGTCCGCGGGCCCGGAGGAGGCCGGCCGGGGCGCCCGCCGCGTGGCGCTGGAACTGAGTCTGGACGGCGACCGCGCGCAGATCCGCGACGGAAGCGTACGGGCGGTCATCCAGTTGCTCTTGAGCGAACTCATGGAAAATGCGCCGGCAAAGGATACGGAACACAGTGGGGGGAATGGATGTTTGCAGCCCTGAGTGAACACAGCATCGCTCCCCGCACGGCCGCGGTCCAAGGCGGTACGGTGGGGCAAGAAGGATCCGGGTCAGCGGTCCTAGGAGGGAGCCACCGATGATTCTGCTCCGTCGCCTGCTGGGTGACGTGCTGCGTCGGCAGCGCCAGCGCCAGGGCCGTACCCTGCGCGAAGTCTCCTCGTCCGCCCGGGTGTCGCTCGGCTACCTCTCCGAGGTCGAGCGGGGGCAGAAGGAGGCTTCCTCCGAACTGCTCGCCTCGATCTGCGAGGCGTTGGACGTGCGGATGTCCGAGCTGATGCGGGAGGTCAGTGACGAGCTGGCGCTCGCGGAGCTGGCGCAGTCCGCGGCGAGCGACACGGTGCCCGCGCCGATGCGCCGTCCCGTTCTCAACCCGGTGACCGTGACGTCCGTCACGGAGCGGTCGGGGGAACGGGTGACCATCAAGGCGCCGACGGAGGCCGTGGACGTCGTCGCCGCCTGATTGGCGCGGTGCGGGTACACGCCGCGAGAGAGAGTCACTACGGGCCCGGGGGGGGCGCGCGGGGGGGCGGGCCGGCGGGGGGCCCC
>NZ_JBXUOY010000092.1:0-17517 GCF_057196705.1 Streptomyces sp. ATLC9
CGGCGCTGAGCCGCGCCCGTGCCGCCCCGGAGGCGTCAGCCTCCCGAGGAGGAGCCGGAGGAGGCGAACTTCCGCACCAGGTAGACCAGGGCTCCGACCAGTGCCACGAACAGCAGGACCTTGAAGAGCAGCTTCACGACGAAGCCGACGACGGCGAAGATCAGGCCGCCGAAGACGAAGAGCGCGATGAGCGGGATCGCGACCCACTTCACCCACCACGGCAGCGCCGCGAAGGTCTCCTTGAGATCCATGACCGTGTACCCGCTTCCTGAAGTCTCCGGCCACCGGGCGGGCCCGGTGGCCGGTGCGTTCGGTGCTTCCGCCTCCGATGCTAGGCGGACAGGCTCCTCGCCGGGACGCCGCGGACCCGGGTGCCTCCCCGACCGGACCCCTAAGGCGGCCGGTTCCCGGGAGGGGATCAGCCCTCGGGAGGGGAGAAGACCACCAGGACCCGCAGGTCCTCGGTGATGTGGTGGAACCTGTGCGGCACGCCGGCCGGCACGTAGACCACACTGCCGCGCGCGACCGGGGTCGTCTCCTCCCCGACGGTGATCAGCGCCCGGCCGCTGGCGACGAAGTAGACCTCGTCCTGCCGGTGCGGCTGCTGCGGGTCGGGCGCGCCCCGGTCCAGGGCGTACAGGCCGACGGACATGTTCCTCTCGCGCAGGAACTGCAGGTACGCGCCGTCGTTGGCGGCCCGCTCCGCCTCCAGTTCCTCCAGTCGGAACGCCTTCATGACTCCTCGACCCCTCACCGGTAGGCGACCGTCCCCGTTTCTGGAACGATCTCGGACATGGTGAACTTCCTTGTCAGAACGATCGCCAACGCGGTGGCCCTGGCCGTCGCCGTCTGGCTGCTGGACGACATCACGCTCACGGGTGACGACACCGCGGGCAAGACCTTCACGCTGGTCCTCGTCGCGCTGATCTTCGGCGTCGTCAACGCCGTGGTCAAGCCGGTCACGAAACTGCTGTCCCTGCCACTGCTGATCCTCACGCTCGGCCTGTTCACCCTGGTGATCAACGCGCTGATGCTGATGCTCACCTCCTGGCTGGCCGAGCAGTTCGACCTGGCCTTCCGCGTGGAGGGTTTCTGGACGGCGGTGCTCGGCGCCCTGGTGATCTCCATCGTGTCGTGGGCGGTGAGCATGGTGCTGCCCGACGGCGACTGACCGCGGCACGGGCCGGGGGACGGCGCCGGCCTCGGACGGACCGGCGGGCGGCGGACCGGCGGGCCCCCGCGGCCGCCCGCCGCCGTCCACGGCGATCTGTGGTCGGGCGACGTCCTGTGGTCCGCCGACGGCCGCGCCCGTCTGATCGACCCGGCCGCGCGGGGCGGCCACCCCGAGACGGACCTGGCGGTGCTGGAGCTGTTCGGCTGCGCGCACCTGGAGCGGCTGCCGGCGGCGTACGAGGAGGTCCGCCCCCTGCCCGGCCGCAGGGGGCGCGTGCCGCTGCACCGGCTCCAGCACCTGCTGGTGCACGCCGTCCTCTTCGGCTCCGGCCACGGCGCCCGCTGCGGTGCGGCGGCCCGGGCGACGCTCGGCCGATCGGCGCACGTACGCTCGAAGGCGCCGGACGGGCTGGCGGGGGAGAGCGACGAGGAGCAGGACATGACGCGTGAGCGGGACGAGCGGAACGGGCCGCACGGGCAGGGCGGACCGGTCCTGCGGGGCGACGGGACGCGGGTGGTGCGGGCCGGGCTGCCGGACGAGGAGCCGTACGCGCCGCCGCTGCCGGGGCCGGTGCTGGCCGCGCACTTCCACCTGCCCGGCGATCCGGCCGACGCTCCCTACACCTACGGCCGCGACGGCAACCCCACCTGGACGGGCCTGGAGGACGCCATCGGCGAGCTGGAGGCCCCCGGCGACGAGGCGGCGCACACGACCGTCTTCGCCTCCGGTATGGCCGCGATCTCCGCGGTGCTGCTGTCCCGGACGCGGCCCGGCGACGTGGTGGTGCTGCCCTCGGACGGCTACAACCTGCTCGTCCCCGTGCGCGAGCGGCTGGAGGGCTGGGGGGTGGAGGTGCGTACCGCGCCCACCGGCGGCGACGCGCAGCGGGGCGCCCTGGACGGGGCGGCGCTGCTGTGGATCGAGTCCCCCTCCAACCCCGGCCTGGACGTGTGCGACATCCGCCGCCTGGCCGACGCCGCCCACGAGCGCGGCGCGCTGGTCGCCGTGGACAACACCCTGGCCACCCCGCTGGGCCAGCGCCCGCTGGAGCTGGGCGCCGACTACTCGGTGGCCAGCGGCACCAAGGCGCTGACCGGCCACGGCGACGTGCTGCTGGGCTATGTGACGTGCCGGGATCCGCAGCTGGCGGCGTCGGTGCGGTTGTGGCGCAAGACGGTCGGGGCGATCCCCGGGCCGGTGGAGGCGTGGCTGGCGCACCGCTCCCTGGCCACGCTGGAGCTGCGCACCGAGCGGCAGGCCGCGAACGCGCTGGCCGTCGCCGAGGCGCTGCGCGAGCGGCCGGAGGTGCGCGGTGTGCGGCATCCGGGGCTGGCGGACGACCCGGCGCACCCGGTGGCGGCGCGGCAGATGCGGCGCTTCGGCTGCGTGGTCTCCTTCACGCTGCCGGACAAGGGGTTCGCCGAGCGGTTCCTGGCCGCGCTGCGGCTGGTGGACGACGCGACGAGCTTCGGCGGGGTGCGCTCCACCGCCGAGCGGCGCGGCCGGTGGGGCGGGGACGCGGTGCCGGAGGGCTTCGTGCGGATGTCGGTGGGGGTGGAGGACGCGGCCGATCTGGTCGCCGACGTCCGGGCGGCACTGGACGAGGCCGGGCGCGGCTGACGTACGGGCCGGTGGGGAGGCACACGGCGGGAAGGCGCGCGGTGGGGCGCGGGGCGGCTTGATGCTCCCCCCTCATGCCTCAAGCCGCCCCGTGCGACGCGCGTAAACAGCGCATGGTCAAGGTTAGTTGACCGAGCGTTGTTGTCCAGTCGTCATATCCGGATGTGAGTGGTTGAGGTACGGGTGATCCCGGTGAGATCGATCTTGCTGTGGTTCCCCCGTTCCCGACGAGGCCCGGACGTGCCGGACTCGGTGGCGGTCCCGCCTTCCACGGCCGCCCCGGGCCGCGGTCCTCCGGCGCCGGCGGTCGATGCCCTGAGCGTCATGGCGACCTGGTTCCGCCGGGGCCGTGGGGCGGGCACGGACGGGCCCGGGGTTCGCGGACCGCGGCCGCCCGCCCCGCTCCGGCGCACTCCTCCGCCTCTGCCAGGTACCGCGCCACCGGACCCAGGGTCAGCGTTCCGCCGGCGGCGCCGGCGTGTTCCGTACGGGCATCACGCAGGACGGCCGCACAGCGTGCGGCGATTCCGCGCTCGCCGAGACGTACGGCGGCGCGGGCGGTCAGGCACCACATGGCCTCCTGCATGTGGTCACGCGGTGGTTCGGGTACCGCGGCGAGGGCGGTACGGGCTTCCTCGCGCCGGTCCTCGGCGAGCAGCACGAGGGGCCGCGTCCAGGGCCTGTACGGGCCCCAGTCCAGACTCGGGTCGGTGGGCGCCGGCCGGTCGTGCAGCAGACGCAGTCCCAGCAGGGCGAGCGGGAACAGCCCGCGGTGCAGCCCCGGCATTCCGGCCGTCCGGAGGGCGTCCTCGGCACGGCGGTAGTGCGCCGCCGCGGCGGCGGCGGTCGGTCCGCCGGGTTCGGCGCTGCGGGCGGCCGCGGCCCGGGCCCTGAACCACCCGGTGAGGACGGGGACGAGGGGCGCCTCGGCGGTGGCGGCGAGCCGGTCGGCCGCGTCGGCGTGTGAGGCCGCGGCGTCGAGGTCGCCGAGGGCCGAGGCCGACTGCAGGCGGACGAGCCGGCCGAGTACGGCGAAGTCCGGCAGCTCGTGCCGGGTGGCCAGGCCGAGGATCTCGGCGCCGGTCCCGTCCCGTGCCGCCGCGAGTCCGGGGCGGGTGAAGGACTGCAGGAACACCCCGTTGAGGGCGAAGGCCAGCAGGGCGGGATCGGCCAGGCGCCGTGCCAGCTCCTCCGCCTGTAGCGCCGCCCGCCGCGCGTGCTTCAGCTCGGTCCCGGACAGATCGGCGCTGCGGCTCTCGACGGCGACCGTGGCCAGGAGGCGGGCGCGCAGGTCGGCGGGGCCGTCCGGGCCGAGCCCGGTGAGCGTGCGCTCGGCAGCCGCGATGACGGCGCGGGACTGCTCGGGATCGTCGGCACGGCTCCAGATGGCGGGCACGTCGTAGGCGCCGATGGTCCGGGCGGTCAGGGAGAGGTCTCCCGTGCGTTCCGCCGCGCGGATGGCGGCGAGGCGGTCGCGCCGGGAGCGGACGAGGGCGTCGCCGCCCGCCAGCGCGAGGGTGCGGGCCAGCTCCACGGTGGTGCGCGGGCCGAGCCGGACACCGTGGCCGGTCCACGCGACAGGCGCTCCCGGGGACGCTGCCCCGTTGAGGATGTCCTTCTCCAGGCGCTGAAGGCCGGTGCCGGGGTCGAGTCCGAGCCGGTGGACGAGCATCGCGCGGGCGCGGCGGAGGACGGCCAGTGCGTCGGCCCGGCGGTCCGCGCGGTACAGCGCGCGGGCGAGCAGCTCCCAGGCCGGCTCGCGCCATGGGTGTTCGGCGACATGGGCGCCCAGTCCGGCGACCAGGTCGGCACCTTCCCCGGAGTCGAGGAGGATGCGGGCGCGCAGTTCCACCCCCTCCAGCCTCAGTTCCTCCAGTCGGGTCCGCTCGCGCTGCGCCCACGCGGAGCCGGTCACATCGGCATAGGCGGGTCCGCGCCAGGCCGCGAGCGCCGTGCCGAGGTCGGTCACCGCGCCGGGGTCGCGGCGGGCTCGGGCCAGGGTGTCCTCGAACCGGTGGACGTCCACGTCGTCGCGCGGCAGGCGCAGCGCGTAGCCGGGACCTTCGGTGACGATCACACGCGGCGGATCGCGGGGCGGCCGGCCGGGTTCGAGGGCGCGGCGCAGCGCGGCGACGAACGTGCGCAGGGCGCCCACGGCGCGGACCGGCGGATCGGTCCACAGGTCGTCGACAAGGGTGTCGGTGGTGACCATCCGCGCCTCGGCGGCGACGAGCCGGGCGAGTACCTCACGGTGTCGGGGTCCGCCCAGGTCGACCGGGCCGCCGTCGTCCCGGAGGGCCCGCACCGCACCCAGTACGTCGATTCGCATGCCCCCATCCTCCGTGCCGGGGCCTGCCGCGCCCAACCGCGCTGATCGGCCGCTGATCGCCGTCGCCCAGGCTGGTCCGGCCGAGTCCCCGACCCGAAAGGGTGATCCCCCATGACGCTCACCGTTCCCGGCTTCGACCACGTCCGCCTGCCCGGTGCGGGCGGTGTGGAACTGGCCGCGTCCGTCGGCGGCGGTGGCGGCCCGGTCGTGCTGTTGCACGGTTTTCCCCAGACCCGCCTGATGTGGCGGCACGTCGCCGAGCGGCTCGGCGACGAGCACACGGTGGTCTGTCCCGACCTGCGGGGTTACGGCGCCAGCGACAAGCCGGCGGCCACCGGCCCCGATGTGTACGCCAAGCGCACCATGGCCGCCGATGTCGTGAACCTGATGGAGGCGCTCGGCCACGAGCGCTTCGCCCTCGTCGGCCACGACCGAGGCGCCCTGGTCGCCTTCCGGGCTGGGCTGGACCACCCCGAGACCATCACGCACCTGGGCATCCTCGACATCGTGCCGACGCTCGACATGTGGAACGTCCTGCACGGCGTCTCGGCGGCGGTCGGCTACCACCTCTTCCTGATGGCGCAGCCGCCGGGCCTGCCGGAGGCGATGATCGCGGGCAGTGCGGACGCGTTCTTCGGTTCGTTCCTCGACGCCTGGGCCAACGACCCGAACGCCATGCCCGAGGACGTGCGTGCCGAATACCTGCGCGCGAGCGCCGCGGCGGTGCCCTCGATCGTCGCGGACTACCGGGCCTCGGCGGACATCGACGTCATGCACGACCAGGCCGACCTGGACGCCGGGTCGCAACTGGCCATGCCCGTGCTGGTCGTCCAGCAGGACTGGGGCGCACAGCTGGGCTACGACGCCGCCGGGGTGTGGAAGGCGTGGGCGCCGGACCTGGACCACCGGCTGACCCGCGCCGGGCACTTCATGGCCGAAGAGGCACCCGGCGAGATCGCGGCGGCGGTCCAGGACCTGCTGGCCCGCTGAGCCTCCTGCCCCCGGCTCGCCGGCCGGACCACGTCGGCCGGCGAGCGCCGGGTTTCCGGTGATCTGCACTCTTCTCCCGCGCCGGGTACCCGGGCGGCGCCGCTTCCGCCGGCCCGCCGTCCCCGCCACCGCCGTACACGGCACCGCCGGCCGGTCCCGGAAGGTTTCACCGGCCCCGGAGCGGGCCAGACCTCCCCCATGACCGCCGACGCGCGCCCCGTGGTCAAACGCACCGCCCGGGCCATCCTGCTCGATGACGACGAGATGATCCTGATCAAGCGGACCAAGCCCGGCCGCGAGCCGTACTGGATCACTCCGGGCGGCGGCGTCGAGACCGGGGACGCCACCGTCGTCGACGCCCTCCACCGCGAACTGGACGAGGAGCTGGGTGCGAAGGTGACCGACGCGGTCCCCGCCTTCGTCGACACCGTCCCCTACGACCCGGCCGAGGACGCGGGGAGCGGCGCGGCGGTCGTCGCACCGTGGGCCGCGGGGGCGCCGGACGCCGCGAGGGACGCGGTGAAGGTGCAGTTCTTCTTCGTCTGCCGGCTGGCCTCGATGGACCTGTCGCGCCGGCACGGCCCGGAGGTCGAGGAGCCGCGCGGCGAGTACGAGGTCGTCCGCGTCCCCTTCACCCGCGCGGGCGTCGCCTCGGTGGAGGTGGTGCCCTCCTCGCTGCGCGCCTACCTCGACGCCAACATCGAGGGCGTGCGCGCCCTGCTGAGCCCGGATCTGGGCTGACGTCCACGGGCCTCCCGGATCCGGGAGCCGCAGGAACCGGGGAGGCCGGGGACCGGGAAGGCCGGTCAGCCGAACCAGCCCCGGAACGGTGTCCGTTCGCCCTCCGCCCGGCGCGGGCGGGCCCTGGCGAGCAACTGCTCGGCATGGGCGCGCCAGGCCGCCGGGTCGTCGGAGGGCGGCACGGATCCGCCGGGCCCGCCCGCGCGAGCATGCTCGCGCGGCGGCCGTACGGGCGGACCGCCGCGCCGCCGCGCCTCGTCCGCCGCCCCGAAGAAGTCTCCGCCCTTGCGCCGCTGGTCGTCCGTGCCCCAGTCGCGCGGGGTTCCCCTGGGAACCGGCCGCAGATGCGGGATGTGCTTGGCGCAGTGGATGTAGGCCTCCTCCACCGTCACCCGCACCCACACCAGCGCCCGCCGCCCGGGCACGGAGTCGGACGGCAGGTCCGGATGGGCCGAGCGCAGTTCGGCGTCCTCGACGATCCCGGCGCGGCCGTTGACGTGCAGGCCGATCCGGGCCTGGAAGAAGTCGACCAGCAGGATGCCCAGATGCGGGTTCTCCTGGATGTTGCCGAGACTGGCGTGCACACCGTTGCCCCGGTACTCGGGGTAGACCAGGGTCCGCTCGTCGATCACGTGCAGGAAACCGGGCGGACCGGCCCGGAAGGAGTTGTCGCACTCGCCGTGCCGGTCGGCGGTGGCCAGGAAGAACATCTCCTGCCGGCCGATGAACTCCCGCATCCGCTCGTTGAGGTGGTCGAGCATCTGCTCACCGTAGAAACGGTCGGCGCGCCCGGCCGTACCCAGGCGCCGCTGCATCGCGTGCTCGCCGTCACTGCCGGGGCGTACGGGCTCGAGGCCGTACTCGGGCCCGGGGGCCGGTGCGGGGGCCGTGGAGGGAGCGGGGGCGAGATCGGCCGGCGCCGCGTCCCGCGTCCCGCCCACCGCCCACCCCGGGTGTTCCCGGCCCGCACCGGGCACCGCACGGACCGTGCTCACCGTCCTGAGCGCCATGGTGGCGTCGACCGCTTCCGTCGCGTCCACGTCGTGGTTCACGTGGTGGTTCCGTCCTGTCTCGCTGTCGCGTCCGCTTCATCCGCTTCGCCCGCCCGCCGCCGTCCCCGGCCACGGCCCCGCGGGCGCCGTGTACCCCGCGGCCTCAGCCCCGCAGGGCGACCGGTACGCCGAGGGGGTCGTGCCGTATCCGGTCGGAGGGAATCCCCACTCCCACCAGCGCGTCCACCCCGCTGCGGATCATCCCCGGCGGACCGGACAGGTAGCCGTCGAAGGCGTGCCACGGCCCGCCCCTCCGTACCACCTCCGGAAGCCGGCCGGTGATTCCGCCAGACGGGCCCTCGACCACCGGGCGGACCGACAGCCACGACAACCTCCGCTCCATCTCGCGCAGGGTCTCCAGGTCGTACAGGTCCAGGTCGCTGCGGGCGCCGTAGAACACCTCCACCGGGCGGGCGCGGCCGTGCCCGGCGACCTCCTCGACCAGTGCCTTGATGGGCGCGATGCCCGTGCTGCCGCCCAGGCAGAGCAGGCCGTTGCCACGGGAGTGGTCCACCGTCATCGAGCCGGCCGGCCCGCCCAGCCGCAGCACGTCGCCGGGGCGGGCCCGGTGGACGAGCGCGCGCGAGACCCAGCCCGCGGGCACCGCCTTGACGTGGAAGACCAGCAGCCCGTCCGAGCGCGGTGCGCAGGCCAGGGAGTACTGCCGCCACACCTTCGGCCACCAGGGCGTCTCGACGCCGGCGTACTGGCCGGCCAGGAACGGATAGGGCTGGTCGGGCCGGACGGTGACGACGGCGATGTCGGGGGTGCGCATCTCGTGCGAGACCACCTCCGCCCGCCACAGCGCCGGCGCCTTCCGCGCGTCCTCGGCCGCGGCGTCGATCATGATCTGGGAGATGGCGGTGTAGGCCCGCACCCAGGCGGCCTCGGCCTCCTCGCCCCAGGTACGCGGGGCATAGCGGGCCAGCGCGTCGATCAGGCACTCGCCCACGGCGGGATAGTGCCCGGGGACGGTCCCGTACTTGCGGTGGCCGCGACCGAGATGGGAGAGGTACTTCACCAGCGTGCGGTGCTCGTCGATCAGCCCGGCGGCTGTGAGCAGCGCCCTGAACAGCCGGTCGCGCTGGGCGTCCATGGCGGCGGGGAACAGTGCGCGCACGCCCGGGTTCCGGGTGAACAGCAGGGCGTAGAAGTAAGAGGTGAGCGCCTGGGAGACCGGTTCCACCTCGTCCAGGACACGGCATATCAGCTCCGCGTCGCGGGAGGGCTCGAACCGCCCGTAGCCGGGGTTGACGGGGAACTCCGGGACCGGTCCGGCCTCGGGGAACGCGGGCTCCGGCGCGGGTCCGGGGCGGGGCGGTGGTGCCGTGCGCCCCTCCCCCGCCCGCGGGGCGAACCAGCCCCGTTCGCCGTCCCCGCCGCCGGTGGGCGGCCCGCCGGCCGCGTGCTGGGGGGTGCCGTTGCCCGCCGACATAGTGGCCATGGTCTGTCTCGCCTCGTACGTCTTCCGATCGGTCCGGTCACTTACAGAGCGGAAACCGCCTGGACAGCGCCCCTCGTTTCACCGGCCGCGAAAAGCGGATATGCGTGAGCGGTGATGCATGGCCACGACCATACCGTCATACTATCGATACACAAGCCCTGACCGGGATTTCGTACAATTCCGCGGACTCCGCCGCCCAGCCGAATTGCGCCGCACCGCTCCCGGCGGCCGGCCCTCCGCCCCGAGCGGCCGGTGAGGAACCGCCTGCCCCGCCGACCAGTGGGATCACCCCGGCACACCTCTCGGGCGGCGCGCGGGGACACGGCAGGACATCCCGTTCATCCGGCCCCGCCACCCCGAATCCGGCACATTCTCCATACATTGTCTTCACTTCTCCGCCCATGAGTGCGGAAACCAGGAGCACGGAAGGCAGCGGAGAGCGGTCTGTCCACGACTTCCGGAGCGCTCCGCTTACTTTCCAGCCGGCCTGTGAATTCCGGCCGCACGCACCCGGAAAAGCGGCGAAAACGTATACCCGGGGAGTTCCGGAGCATGCCCCGGCGACCCCGGCCTCCGGTTCGCCCCCCTACTCGGTGGCGCACGGAGTTCACTCCGCGCGCCACCCCTGCGGGTCCACACCGCCTGGAACGGGTGCCTCCGGGTCGTACGGGGTGCGGGTGAGGACGAACGTGCCCAGGTCCAGGTGGGTCACCGCCCCCTCCACCCCGCGTACCGCCCGCAGCGTCTCGCCCGCGTAGTAGCCGTCCAGCCCCGTCCAGGTGCCGTCCGCCTCCGGCCTGAAGCGCGAGGCTCGCCCGGCGCCGCCGACCGGGACAAGCTCCAGCGCCCGCCCCTCGCACACCCGCAGCGCGAACACCGACGGCCCCCAGTACCACGGCCCCGTCAGCGCCAGCAGCTCCGGGACGGTCCGCGAGCGCGGACGCCACGGCTCGGGGAAGGACGGCTCGCGCTCGGCGACGATCCCCAGCAGATCGGCCGCCAGAGCGCCCACCGGCAGCCCCGAGGTCGCGTTGACCAGCGCCACGCTCGCCAGCCGCTCCCCGGGAACGGTCCACACGGCCGCGAGGAAGCCCGGCATGGAACCGGTGTGCCCGGCCAGCAACCGCCCACCGGAGCGCACCAGCTGCATCCCCAGCCCGTACGCCTGGTCCCAGGACTCCGCCTCCGGCGCCACCGCCGGCGCCCGCATCCGCGCCAGGCCCTCCGCACCGAGCACCCGGTCGTCGCCCGCCGCCAGGAACGCCGCGAAGCGGCACAGGTCCCCGGCCGTGGACCACAGCTGCCCGGCCGGCGCCATCAGCCCGGTGTCCGCGAGCGGCTCGGGCAGCACCGCGTCCGCCCACGGGTGCACGGCCCACCCCCGGGCGTACGGCTCCCGCGGCAGCGGCGTCGTACGGTCCATGCCCAGCGGGTCGAGCACCTCCTCGCGCAGCACCTCGTACCAGGACGCGCCGCGCAGCCGCTCCACCAGGGAGCCCAGCAGGGCGTAACCGAGGTTGGAGTAGTGGTGCCGCCGGCCGGCCGGATGCCGCACGGGCCGCTCGCCGAACAGGTCGGCCACCCCGGGGCGCAGCTCACCGGGCGTCCGCTCCCACCAGGGACCACGCGGCTCGGCGGCCAGCCCGGCCGAGTGGGACAGCAACTGGGCGACCGTCGCCCGGGCCGCCTCCTCCCCGGCCCCGGCGGGCACCTCCAGATGCCCGCCGAGCGGGTCGGACAGATCCAGCAGCCCCTCGTCGCACAGCCGCATCACCAGCACGGCGACGAACGTCTTGGTGATCGAGCCGATCCGGTACCGGGTGTCCGCGGTCGGCTCGGCCTCCGTCTCCCCCGCCGCGCCGGGCGGGCCGACCGCACCGCCGCGCACCCCCGTCCACACCGTCCGCCCGTCCCGCACCACGGCCCCCACCGCCGACGGCACCCGCCCCTCGGCCTGCGCGACGGCCAGCCTGTGGAGGAGCGCGCGACGGGTCTCCGGAAGCAGCTCGCCGTCCATGTCCGCACTGGAATCGATCATCCGCCCACTCTCCCCGGCCGCGTCGGCCGGGGCCAGCGTTTTCCACCGCGCCGCTCCCTTGGTGGTACGGGCGCCGCCGGACACGTCCGATTCCTTCAAGACCTCCGGCCCGGCGTCGCCCCACCATGGTCGTATGGCACCCCGTATCGATCTCGTCGGCCTGGTCACCTCCGACATGGCCGCCTCGCTCGCGTTCTACCGACGGCTCGGCCTCGACGTCCCCGCCGGCGCCGAAGAACAGCCCCATGTGGAGGTCCCGCTGCCCGGCGGCCTGCGCGTCGCCTGGGACACCGTCGAGACCGTCCGCTCCTTCGATCCCTCCTGGACCCCGCCCAGCGGCGGCGGACGCGTCGAACTCGCCTTCGCCTGCGACGACCCCGCCGACGTCGACCGGCAGTACGCCGAACTGGCGCGGGCCGGCCACACCGGACACAAGGAGCCCTGGGACGCCTTCTGGGGGCAGCGGTACGCCATCGTCCTCGATCCCGACGGCAACGCGGTCTCCCTCTTCGCCCCGCTGCCGGACGGCGCACCCGGCGATCACTCCTCCGACAGCAGCACCGAGAGCTGAACCCCGGCCAGCGCCCTGACCTCGCGCGACAGATGCGCCTGGTCCGCGTACCCGGCACCGGCTGCGGCCGACGCCGGCGGCACGCCGCCGCGGACCAGGCGCAGAGCCCGCCGGAACCGCAGCACCCGGGCCAGGGTCTTGGGCCCGTAGCCGAAGGCCGCCAGCGAGCGGCGGTGGAGCTGCCGCTCGCTCAGCCCCACCCCGCGCGCCACCTCGGCGACGCTCTCGCCGGCACGCAGACCGGCGGCCACCGCCGCCGTCAGCGGATCGTCCGGCACCCGGCGCAGCCGTACCGCCGCCGCCTCCTCCAGCACCGCCCCGCCCGGGACCCCGTCACGTGCCCCGGCCATCCGCTCGGCCAGCTCCCGCGCCTCACGCTCGGGCCAGACCGCGTCCAGGGGCACCCGCGCGTCACGCAGTTCGTGCGCCGGCACGCCCAGGACGCGCGGCCCGGTGCCGGGCGGGAACCGCAGCCCCACACAGCCGGTCCCCGGCAGGTCTTCGGTCAGCTGGGCCCTGGTGTCCGGCCCGGCCACCAGCAGCCCGCCGGCCGTCCGGATCAGATCCATGCACCCGTCCGGCAGAATCCGCGCCCGGCTCGGGCGCGGAAGGGCCTCCCGGCGCCACACCACCGCGCCGGCCACCCGCCGCGACCCCCGCTCCTCGTACACCTCACCGGCCTCCCGCCCGTCCGCCTCCCGCCACTCCTTCACCCGGCGGGCGCCTCACGGACCCGGCACCGGCGGCAGCGGGCCGAGGTGCCCCTCGACGCGCCCCCTCAGCACCAGGTACTCCTCCCAGCGGTGGCGCGTCCGCCCTTGGGGCCGCTCCACCGGCCGCCCCCCGGTGACCGCCTCGCCCCTGATGAACTGCTCACGCGTCAGATCGAGTTCGACCCCGTTCGGCAGCCGGTTCCACCAGTGGTAGCCCTCCTGCTCACCACCGCGGAACACCTCGCCGACCACCAGCTCACCACCCAGCAGATCGTTGACGACCAGGGAGGTGATGTCGCAGTGCCCCCAGGCGGGGTTGTCCGGGCTCCACTCGGTACGCGTGATGTCCGAGGGATGGCAGGTGTCGGCGGACCAGCTCGCGCGCAGGGCGCGGTCGATGTCCAGCAGCGTCCACGGGGTCGGGGTCATGCCGGCGAGCATGGCAGGGCCCACTGACAACGCCGCCGCCCCCGGTCACGTCTGGGCCATGTCCACGAAGCGCGAGTAGTGTCCCTGGAAGGCCACCGTGATCGTCGCCGTCGGGCCGTTGCGGTGCTTGGCCACGATCAGGTCCGCCTCGCCCGCCCGGGGCGACTCCTTCTCGTAGGCGTCCTCGCGGTGCAGCAGGATGACCATGTCGGCGTCTTGTTCGATGGAGCCCGATTCACGCAGGTCCGAGACCATCGGCTTCTTGTCGGTGCGCTGCTCGGGTCCGCGGTTGAGCTGGGAGAGCGCGATCACCGGCACCTCCAGTTCCTTGGCCAGCAGCTTGAGGTTCCGGGACATCTCCGAGACCTCCTGCTGACGGCTCTCGGGACGGCGCGAGCCGCCCGACTGCATCAGCTGGAGGTAGTCGATGACGACCAGCCGCAGGTCGTTGCGCTGCTTGAGGCGGCGGCACTTGGCGCGGATCTCCATCATCGTCAGGTTCGGCGAGTCGTCGATGTACAGCGGCGCGCCCGTGACATCGGGCATCTGGCGCGCCAGCCGGTTCCAGTCCTCGTCCGTCATGCTGCCCGACCGCATATGGTGCAGCGCCACCCGCGCCTCGGCCGACAGCAGCCGCATCGCGATCTCGTTGCGGCCCATCTCCAGCGAGAAGATCACGCTGGGCAGGTTGTTCCTGATCGAGCAGGCCCGGGCGAAGTCCAGGGCAAGGGTCGACTTGCCCATCGCCGGCCTGGCCGCGATGACGACCATCTGGCCCGGGTGCAGGCCGTTGGTCAGGGAGTCCAGGTCGGTGAAGCCCGTCGGCACGCCCGACATCTGGCCGCTGCGCGAGCCGATCGCCTCGATCTCGTCGAGCGCGCCCTCCATGATGTCGGCGAGCGGGAGGTAGTCCTCCGAGGTGCGCTGTTCGGTGACGGCGTAGATCTCCGCCTGGGCCGAGTTGACGATCTCGTCCACGTCGCCGTCGGCCGCGTACCCCATCTGCGTGATGCGGGTGCCCGCCTCCACCAGGCGGCGCAGGACGGCGCGCTCGTGGACGATCTCCGCGTAGTACTGGGCGTTGGCCGCGGTGGGGACGGCCTGGACCAGGGAGTGCAGATAGCCGGGGCCGCCGACCTTGGCGATCTCGCCGCGTCTGGTCAGCTCGGCGGCGACGGTGATGGGGTCGGCCGGCTCGCCCTTGGCGTAGAGGTCGAGGACGGCCTGGTAGATCGTCTCGTGGGCCGGGCGGTAGAAGTCCTTGCCCTGGAGGGTCTCCACCACGTCCGCGATGGCGTCCTTGGACAGCAGCATGCCGCCGAGGACGGACTTCTCGGCGTCGAGGTCCTGCGGGGGAAGCCGGTCGAAGCCGCCCACCTGGCTCGCGGGCCAGGTGTCGGCGCCGCGGTCGTGGCGCTCGCCGTCCGCGGCGGCGTCGCGGCCGCGCCGGGAGACGGGGAGGTGGTCGCCGGGGCCGGGCCCTCCCGGCCCCGGGGCCCCGGCGGCGTATCCGGGTGCCGGGCTGTCGACGTGTTCGGACTGCGTCACCCCGCCACCTCCTCCCGTTCCTCGCGACCCGCGCCCTTCTTTCCTATGGCACGGCTCTGACACTGGGTTCGCCCGTTCCCCGGTAGCGGTTCCGGTCCCGGCTCCGGTCGGGGCAGGGCCGGGGACCGGGCGAAGCGGAGGGGAACAGCAGGCGGGCGCCGGACAACGGTAGGGCTACGGGGGCCTCCAGCCAATCCGGTTATCCACAGGGTGTGTGGATGAACGACCGCATCCTGTGGAGAACTCGTCGATTCCTGTGCACGGGTCGGGGGACGGGCCTGTGGAGAAGTCGGTCGGTCGACTTTTACACAAGGTCTGAACTGGTGTTTTTCCATCCACCGGCTGTGCAGGAGAAAAACTTCGCGACTCGCGTCAAGATCGCGACAAACGGCGCAGAGGATCTCACCCCAAGCGAGGAATGGTAATGGTCACATCTCTATTGCAACTATTACTTGTGGATGTTTGGATCGGATCATGACATCCGCTTCCCCGCCCGCCGGGCGCACCGCGGCACGCCGCCACGACCGCGAGATCATCGCACTGGCGCTCCCTGCCTTCGGCGCGCTCGTCGCGGAGCCCCTGTTCGTCATGGCCGACAGCGCGATAGTGGGCCACCTGGGCACCCCTCAGCTCGCCGGGCTCGGTGTCGCGGCCACCCTGCTGACGACCGGGGTGAACGTCTTCGTCTTCCTCGCCTACGCCACCACCGCCGCCGTCGCGCGCCGCGTCGGGGCCGGCGACCTGCCCGCCGCCATCCGGCAGGGCATGGACGGAATCTGGCTGGCGCTGCTGCTCGGCGCGGCGGTGGTGGCCGCCGCACTGCCCGCCGCACCCGCGCTCGTCGACCTGTTCGGGACGTCCGCGACCGCGGCGCCGCACGCGGTGACGTATCTGCGGATCAGCGCGCTGGGCGTTCCGGCCATGCTCGTGGTCCTGGCCGCCACCGGGGTGCTGCGCGGACTGCAGGACACCCGGACCCCGCTGTACGTGGCCGTCGGCGGCTTCTCCGCCAATGTCGTGCTCAACTTCGCCCTGGTGTACGGCGCCGGGCTGGGCATCGCCGGCTCGGCCTGGGGCACGGTGATCGCGCAGTGCGCGATGGCGGCCGTCTATCTGGTGGTGGTGGTCAGGGGCGCCCGGCGGCACGGCGCCTCGCTGCGGCCGGACGCGGTCGGGATCCGGGCCAGTGGCCGGGCCGGGGCGCCGCTGCTGGTGCGCACCCTGTCGCTGCGCGCCGTGCTGGTGCTGGCGACCGCCGTCGCGGCGGGACTGGGGGATGTGGAGGTGGCCGCGCACCAGATCACGCTGACCGTCTGGTCACTGCTGGCCTTCGCGCTGGACGCCATCGCCATCGCCGGGCAGGCGATCATCGGCCGCTACCTGGGCGCGGGGGACGCGGCTGGGGCGCGGGCCGCGTGCCGGCGGATGGTGCGGTGGGGAATCGCCTCCGGTGTGGTGCTGGGGATGCTGGTGGTCGCGGCACGCCCGCTGCTGCTGCCGCTGTTCACCCCGGACACCGCCGTACACGACCGGCTGACGCCGGCGCTGCTGGTGGTGGCGGTGACCTCGCCGGTCGCGGGGGTGGTCTTCGTACTGGACGGGGTGCTGATGGGCGCGGGTGACGGCCCGTATCTGGCGTGGGCGGCACTGGCGACACTGGTGGTGTTCGCCCCGGCGGCGCTGGCGGTCCCGGTGCTGGGCGGAGGGCTGACCGCGCTGTGGTGGGCGGTCGCCGGACTGATGATGGGAATGCGGCTGGTCACCCTGTGGCTGCGGGCCCGCTCGGGCCGCTGGGTCGTCACCGGGGCGGTGCGCGCCTGAGCGGACCGCTGAGCACGGCACGGAGCACGGTGAAGGGCCGCGGGGCCCCGCCGCCGCGGGGCGGCCCCCCCCCCCCCGCCGGGGGCCCCCGCCCCTTCGACCGCGTGCCGGGGCGCGCCGGGGTGCCGTCAGGCGGCGCCGACCTCGACGCCGATCTTGGCGACGACCTCGGGGTGCAGACGCACCGAGACCCGGTGCGAGCCCAGGGTCTTGATCGGGGCGTCCAGCTCGATGCGGCGCTTGTCGACGTCCGGTCCGCCCGCGGTCTTCACCGCCGCGGCGACGTCGGCCGGGGTGACGGAGCCGAACAGGCGGCCCTGGTCGCCGGCGCGGACCTTCAGGCGCACGGTGACGCCCTCCAGCCTGCCCTTGATCTCGTTGGCCTGCTCGATCGTGGCGATCTCGTGGATCTTGCGGGCGCGGCGGATCTGCTCGACGTCCTTCTCCCCGCCCTTGGTCCAGCGGATGGCGAATCCGCGGGGGAGCAGGTAGTTGCGGGCGTACCCGTCCTTCACCTCGACGATGTCGCCGGCGTTGCCGAGACCCGAGACCTCGTTGGTCAGGATGATCTTCATGAGTCGGTCATCCTTCCCTTATCGAGCGGTCGAGGTGTAGGGCAGCAGCGCCATCTCACGGCTGTTCTTCACAGCCGTGGCGACGTCACGCTGGTGCTGGGTGCAGTTGCCGGTGACACGGCGGGCACGGATCTTGCCGCGGTCGGAGATGAACTTCCGCAGCAGGTTCGTGTCCTTGTAGTCGACGTACTTGATCTTTTCCTTGCAGAACACGCAAACCTTCTTCTTCGGCTTGCGAGCAGGCGGCTTCGCCATTGTCTCTCTCCGTTTGGTTCAAGAAGTCTGTGCCTGTGAGCGCAGCCCTCCCGGAACCCCTGGGGGTCTCAGAAGGGGGGCTCGTCCGAGTAGCCGCCGCCGGAACCGCCGGAGCCACCACCCCAGCCACCACCGCCGCCGCCCTGCTGGCCGCCGGCCGGAGCGCCGGTCGCCCACGGGTCGCCCGCGGGTGCGCCGCCGCCCTGCTGGCCGCCGC
>NZ_JBXUOY010000093.1:0-17132 GCF_057196705.1 Streptomyces sp. ATLC9
GGGCCGGCGGCTTCGGGCGGCGGCCTCGGCCGCGCCGGCGGCCGGGTGGGCCAGGGGGTCCAGGGGGTCCAGGGACACCGCCGCCACGGCGGCCGGGCCGCCGGTCATGAACGCGCGACGCAGCACGGCGTTCTCCTCGTCGGTCGGGCGATCGTTCGGGACGTGGCTCGGATCGCGGATCGGGCAGAGCGGCTCCGAGCGGGTGGAGTCCGGGCGTGTACGGGCGTCCCGAGGTGCGCCCGCGGCGTCGTACGCCCCCCGCCCGCGCGCGGTGCGCCCGCGAACCGTCTGACGGGGCTCGAAGCCCAGATCGGTGAGCGAGCACCCCGGGTACATGTGCAGGAACACCCGCTCGTAGGCGTAGTTGGGGCAGCGGATCTCCCCGGCCTCCACCCGCCCGACGTACCGGGCGTCACAGGAGACGTTCTCGCCTATCTCCCGGGCCGCCCTGCGGACGACCGCCGCGAACTCCCCGGGCGAGAGCCGCCCGCGCAACCGCCGGAAGGCGAGATTGGGCTGGCGGCCCGGACCCGCCGGCGCTGAGGGTGACGGTGACGACGCCATGGCCGGGACCGTACCGGCCGCCTCCTGGAATATACGAGATGTTATGCCGACAAACGGGATATCCAACACGTGATCTGCCATCAACTGCCATCCTTTGCGGCGGCATTGCGCCGTAGCGGTTGACAGACCGGGTCGTTGAGCCTCGTGTTAGCGAACGCGGAGAACGACCCAGGAGGAGGTTCCCCCGTGCTGGACACCGGCTGCGAGACCGGCGGCCCGCCGCCCGCCGGAGTGCCGGACGAGCCCTGCGAACTGGTGACCGTGCCCGCGCGGCACGGACTGGAGGCCGTCGACATCCTGCGCCTGCGCGAGAGCGTGGGCCCGGTGCTGCACGACGACGCGGGCGGCACCCTCGGCTTCCTGGTACCGCCCGGCACCGCGGACGGCTGGGACCTGCCGGACAGCGTCTGCGTCCCGGCCCACCGCCGCTCCGGCCGGCCCGCCGACCCGCCGGTGGCGGGCACCGGGTGGCTGGTGCCCCCGGAGAGCGCGCAGGCGGCGACCACCGAGCCGGCGCGGCTGCGCGCCGCGCTGAGCGAGGCGGCCCGTACGATCGCCGCCGCCGAGGGCCGCGCCTGAGGGGGCGGACGCGGTCCCGCGGGGCGAGGATGGGCCGTACGGGTGATACTGGACCGTGTGGCGAGGAACGGACGGCGACGCGAGGGCGGCAGGCGGACCAGGGAGCCGGTGAGCGAGCCGGTCGACGGCGGACTGGCCCGGCTCCTGCCGGACCCGGACCGGCCGCGCGCCTGGACGCTGCTGCTCGAAGGCGCGCCGCAGTCCCACGTGGACCTCGACGACCCGACGTACCTGGAATTCGGGTACCAGCGCAGGATCGGCCATCTGATCGACCTGGCCGCGCCGCCCGGGCGGCCGCTGCGGGCGGTGCACCTCGGCGGCGGCGGGCTCACCCTCGCCCGTTACACCGCCGCCACCCGGCCGCGCTCCACCCAGCAGGTCTTCGAGGCGGACGCCGCGCTGACCGCCCTGGTCCGCCGCGAGCTGCCGCTGGAGAACGCCTGGCGGATACGGGTGCGCGGCGGGGACGCCCGCGCCGGGCTCGCCAGGCTGCCCGAGGACGGGGCCGATCTGATCGTCGCGGACGTCTTCGGTGGCGCCCGCACCCCCGCCCATCTGACCAGTTCCGAGTTCCTGGACGAGGTCCGGCGGGTGCTGAGCCCCGGCGGGCTCTACGCCGCCAACCTCGCCGACGGGCCGCCGCTGGCCCATCTGCGCGCACAGGTCGCCACCGCCGCCGCCGTCTTCCCCGAGCTGTGCCTGACGGCGGACCCGGCCGTGCTGCGCGGACGGCGCTTCGGCAACGCCGTCCTGGCCGCCTCCGACCGGACGCTGCCCGTCGCCGGGCTCACCCGGCGCGCGGCGGGCGACCCGCACCCCGGCCGGGTCGAACACGGTCGCGCGCTGGCCGACTTCACCGGGGGCGCGGCCCCCGTCACGGACGCCACCGCCACCCCCTCGCCGCAGCCGCCCGCGCGGGTCTTCCAGCGGCGCTGAACCGGCCGCCGCGCCCGGCGGCCCCGGACCGTCAGCCCCCGTGCTCGTCGACCGTCACCCTGGGCGGAGAGCCGTCCCAGACGCAGAAGACCGACGACGCCTCCTCGCCCCGGGTGAAGGTGACCCGTATCCACCCGCTCCCCCGCCACACCCGCATCTCCCAGCCGGGACCGGGAGACGCGGAGACGAGGTCGGCCGAGTCCCGGCCCAGGTCGAAGGCGACCCGTCCGCCGCGCACCTCGCGGCTCTCCACGCTCCCGGACGTCCTGCCCGCGCGCGGAGTGCCCCCGCCGGGTCCGGCGTCCCGGCGGGTCCCGGCGGATCCGCGCGAGACCGAGGGCCCGGACGCCCCGGGGGAGCGGGCGGCCGCGGACGACCTGGGCCGCCGGGTGGAGGCGGTCTCCGGCTCGGGGCCGCCGGGCGAGGCGGACGGCGCCGGGGTGTCCCAGGTGATCGGCGGCATCCGCGGCAGGTCGTACGCGGCCTGTGACACCACGGTGCGCACGCCGAACCAGGACAGGGCCACCGCCGACCCGGTGGCCAGCACCCACGCGCCCGCGTGAACCAGTCCTCGTCGCATCCCGCGCACTCTAGTGCCGCCCGGTGCGGCTCTCCCGCGCGTCCGCGCCCAGATCGCTCCGTCCGGCGTCTGCTTGACGTGTACGCGCATGCCGTAACGTGCCGTACATGGCACGTGTACTCGTCGTCGAGGACGACCAGTTCGTACGCTCCGCCCTGATCCGGCACCTGACGGAGGCATCCCACACCGTGCGCAGCGTCGGGACGGCCCTGGAGGCGCTGCGGGAGGTGGCGCACCTCGGGTTCGACGTGGTGATACTCGACCTCGGGCTGCCCGACCTCGACGGGGCCGAGGCGCTGAAGATGCTGCGGGGCATCACCCAGGTACCCGTGATCATCGCCACCGCGCGGGACGACGAGGCGGAGATCGTCCGGCTGCTCAACGACGGCGCCGACGACTACCTGGTCAAGCCGTTCTCCGTGGAGCACCTGTCCGCCCGGATGGCCGCCGTGCTGCGCCGCGCCGGAACGGGCGCGGGCGCCGGGGCGGGCGCGGACCGGGAGATACGGGCCGGCGGGCTGGTCGTCGACCCGCTGCGGCGGCAGGCCGAACTCGACGGACGGGCGCTGGACCTGACCCGCCGGGAGTTCGACCTGCTGGCCTTCCTCGCACAGCGCCCCGGGGTCGTCGTGCCGCGCAGGGAGTTGCTGGCGGAGGTCTGGCAGCAGAGCTACGGCGACGACCAGACCATCGACGTCCATCTCTCCTGGCTCCGCAGGAAGCTGGGCGAGACCGCGGCCAGCCCCCGCTATCTGCACACACTGCGCGGGGTGGGCGTCAAACTGGAGCCCCCGCGGGGGTGAGCCCGGCCGCGCGGCGCCGGGGAAGCCGGGGGGACGGGCCGGGACGGCGGGGAGAGGGGGGAGAAGCCCATGAGACGGGCGCTGGTCAAGGTGTGCGTCGCCGTGACCGCGATGGTCGTGGTGGCCTTCGCCGTGCCTCTGGCCCTCGTGGTCAAGGAGATGGCCCGCGACCGGGCCTTCACGGGCGCCGAGCGGCTGGCCGCCTCCGTCACCCACCTGCTCGCCGCCACCGGCGGCGACCGGGACCCGCTCCAGCGCGGGCTGGCCAGCATGCCGGCACGGGCCGCCGGGCGGATCGCCGTGTACGCGCCCCCGGGCCGGGAGGACGGGAGTGCCGAGATCGGCGAACGCCGCCTGGACGAGGAGAGGCTGAGGGCCACGGCTCCGCTGGAGGGGGCCGCCGTCCTGCCCGTCGAGGGCGGCTTCGTGCTGCTCCAGCCCGTCACCACCGAACGGTCGGCCGTCGTGGAGGTGTTCGTGCCCGAGGGGGAGATCACGGGCGGCGTCACCACCGCCTGGCTCGTCCTGGCCGGCACCGGCCTCGCGCTCGTCGTCGCCTCCGTCGTCATCGCCGACCGGCTGGGCACCCGCATGGTGGGCGCCGCGGAACGGCTGGCCGGGGCCGCGAAGGAGCTGGGCAGGGGACGGCTGGCGGTGCGGATCCCGGTGGAGGGGCCCGCCGAACTGCGCCTGGCGGCCGCCGCGTTCAACTCCATGGCCGATCAGGTCGCCCAACTGCTGGCCAATGAGAGGGAACTGGCCGCCGACCTCTCCCACCGGCTGCGCACCCCCCTGACCGTGCTCCGCCTCAACACCGCCTCGCTCGGCGGCGGCGACGCCGCCGAGCAGACGCGTGCGGCCGTGGCGCAGCTGGAGCGGGAGGTGGACCACATCATCCGCACCGCGCGTGAGCAGCGGACCCAGCCGCCGGACGCGCCGGGCCGCGGCGCCTTCTGCGACGCCTGTGAGGTGATCCGGGAGCGGATGGACTTCTGGTCCGCGCTCGCCGAGGACGAGGGCCGTGAGGCGGAGCTGGCGGGGGTCGGGGAGCCGGTGCGCGTCCCCGTGGCCCGCGCCGACCTCGCCGCGGCCCTCGACGCGTTGCTCGGCAACGTCTTCCGCCACACCCCGGAGGGCACCGCCTTCGCCGTGGACGTCCACCGCCCGGCCTCCGGAGGCTCGGTGATCGTACTGGTCTCCGACGCGGGGCCCGGCATCGAGGACCCCGACGCGGCGCTGCGCCGCGGCCACGGCGACGGCGGGCCCGGATCCACGGGCCTGGGCCTGGACATCGTGCGGCGGGTGGCGGAGTCCACCGGCGGGGACGTGCGGATCGGACGCTCGGTGCTCGGCGGTACGGAGGTGCGGCTCCTGCTGTCCTCGGACACGGGGTCCGCCGGCGGGCCGAACCGCCGGCGCGGACACAGAGTGCGACGGGGTGTGCGCCGAAAGTGGTGATTCCTCAGCGGGCCCGTAGACCGGCCTTAAGGGAGTCATAAGTTCCCGGCCGCCCGCCCGGAAAGGGCGGTTCGCCGGAATCGGCCCCGCTAGCGTGCTCACTGTCCATGTTCCCCGCGGACCGAGGCAGGAGTGGGATGAGGAACATCGCCGCACAGTGGTGCCGCCCGGGCGGGCGGCGGCAGCCGATCGCCGACGCGGCCGTGGCGGCGATCGTGGCGGCCGGCGGACTGGTCCTGGCCGGCACGGCGACGGCGGAGCCGGCCCCCGCGCCGCCCGCCACCGCGTCCACCGCCCCGGCCGCCGGTGCGGACGGAGTGCGGGAGAGCGCCGCGCCGCCGTCCCGCTGACCCTTTGGGCCCGGTCCCGCCGGCCCGCGCCGGCCCGTAAGAACCAGCCACTCCCCACGACAGGCGGGGCGCAGCGGACTCCACCCCCCACGCCCGCTGCGCCCCGCCCGTTCCGGCCGGTGCGTTCCGTCCGCCCGGTCAGGCCCTCCGGTCGGGCCACCCGGCCGCCGGGCGCCTCAGTCGGCCACCGGGTCCCCCACGGTGTCCAGCGCCTCGGACGCGGGCAGCTCGCCGGTCCGGGCCACCTCGGCGTACCACCGGGCGCTGGACTTGGGGATGCGCGCCAGGGAGTCGAAGTCCACGTACACCGTGCCGAACCGCTTGCTGTAGCCGTACGCCCACTCGAAGTTGTCCAGCAGGGACCACAGGAAGTAGCCGCGCACGTCGGCTCCGTCGGCGACCGCCCGCCGGACGGTGTCCAGGTGGCCGCGGAGATAGGCGATGCGGTCGGGGTCGTGGACGGTGCCCTCGGGGGACGGCTTGTCGTCGCAGGCCATGCCGTTCTCGGTGATGTAGAGCGGGATGCCGCCGGTCTCGCGGTGGTAGTGCATGAGCAGGTCGTGCAGACCGGTGGGGTCGATCGTCCAGCCCATGTCGGTGGTCTCGCCCGGGGTCTGGTGGAAGGCGATGTCCTCCGCGGCCGGCCAGGGCGACTGCTCGCCGCCGCCGTGCCCGTCCCGGCGCGGCAGCTTCTGGTCGGCGGAGGCCGAGACCAGGGTGGGCGTGTAGTAGTTGATGCCCAGCGCGTCCAGCGGCTGGTGGATGTCGGCCAGGTCGCCGTCCTTGACGAAGCTCCAGTCCGTCAGGCGCGAGGTGTCCTGGATCAGGTCCTCGTCGTACACCCCGCGCAGCATCGGACCGTCGAAGATCCGGTTGGCCAGGGCGTCGATGCGCCGCCTGGCGTCCAGGTCGTCGGGGTCGTCGGTGAGGGCCCGGACGGCGGCCGGGTTGATGCTGACGCCGATCTGCGCGCGGCCGGGGAGGGCGGCGCGCAGTGCCTGGGTGCCCAGCCCGTGGGCGAGGTTGAGGTGGTGGGCGGCGCGCAGCACGTCGGCGTGGTCGGTGCGGCCGGGGGCGTGGACGCCCGAGCCGTAGCCGAGGTAGGCCGAGCACCAGGGCTCGTTGAGGGTGGTCCAGCGCTCCACGCGGTCGCCGAGCGCGCCGGCGACCAGGGAGGCGTACTCGGCGAACCGCTCGGCGGTGGCGCGCTCCGGCCAGCCGCCGGCGTCCTCCAGCTCCTGCGGCAGGTCCCAGTGGTACAGCGTGATCCAGGGGGTGATGCCCTTGGCCAGCAGCTCGTCGACCAGCGAGCGGTAGAAGTCCAGGCCGCGCTGGACCGCGGGACCGCGGCCGGTGGGCTGGACACGGGACCAGGAGATGGAGAACCGGTAGGCGTTGAGGTTGAGGTCCGCCATGAGCTGTACGTCGTCGCGCCAGCGGTGGTAGTGGTCCACGGCGACGTCGCCGGTGTCGCCCCCGAGCACCTTGCCGGGGGTGCGGCAGAAGGTGTCCCAGATGGAGGGGGTGCGGCCGTCCTCGGCCGCGGCCCCCTCGATCTGGTAGGCGGAGGTGGCCGAGCCGAACAGGAAGTCGGCGGGGAAGGAGGACTGGCTCATATGGGAGCGCTCCCATCGAAGATTGCGCGGAAAGGGATGGCGTGAGGGGGTGGGTGGCGGGGGACGGGCCGGAGGTCAGCCCTTGACCGCCCCCTGCATGATGCCGCCGACGATCTGCTTGCCGAAGACGGTCAGGATCAGCAGCAGCGGCAGGGTGCCCAGCAGCGCGCCGGCCATGATCACCGACTGGTCGGGGATGTAACCCCGGCCCAGACCGGTCAGGGCGACCTGGACGGTCGGGTTCTGCTGGGTCAGCGCGATGATCGGCCAGAAGAAGTCGTTCCAGGCCATCACGAAGGTCAGCATGCCGAGCACGGCCATCGCGGGCCGGGCCGCGGGGAAGACCACGTGCCACACGATGCGCAGACTGCTCGCGCCGTCCACCCGTGCGGCCTCGATCAGCTCGGTCGGCAGCGCCTCCAGCAGGTACTGCCGCATGAAGAACACGCCGAAGGCGCTGACGAAGGTCGGCAGGATGACGGCCTGGAGCTGGTTGGTCCACTCGAGCTCCGCGATCGCCATGAACAGCGGCACCACGCTGAGCTGCGGCGGCACCATCATGGTGCCGATCGTCAGCATCAGCAGCAGGTTCCGGAAGCGGAACCGCAGCTTGGCGAACGCGAAGCCGGCGATCGTCCCGAACAGCACGGTGCCGGCCGCGATGGACCCGGCGACGATGGTGGTGTTGAGCAGCGCCAGACCCATGTTGGCGTCGGTCCAGGCGATCTCCAGGTTCTTGAAGAGGTTGCCGCCGAACCAGAAGGGCGGGGGCATCTCCGCGAGCCGGGTGTTGTTGCGGGAGGCGGCGACGGCCGTCCAGAACAGCGGGAAGAGCGCGATCGCGGTGACGAGGAACAGCACCGCGTACGTCAGCTTGCCGCCGTGCAGCGTGCCGCCGGCGCCGCCGGCCCGTCCCCGCCCGCGACCGGTGCGGTGGCCCGCGCCGCCGGGCTCGGGCGCCGTCCGCGGGGACGTCGCGCGATCGGACTCCAGCACGCTCATGAGCGCCTCCTCGCGGTCTTGCGGCCCAGCTCCCGCTTCTGCATGCCGCGCGAGATCAGCCAGTTGACCAGCGCGATCAGCACCAGGATCAGGAACATCATCCAGGCGATGGCCGAGGCCCGGCCCAGGTGCAGGTTGACCCAGCCCTGCTCGTACAGGTAGAGGCCCAGGGTCTGGTACTGGTGGGCCGGACCGCCGTTCGCGCCGCCGCCGGGGTTGAACAGCAGGGGCTCGCCGAACAGCTGTGTCGCGCCGATCGTCGAGACGACGATCGTGAACAGGATCGTCGGCCGCAGCGCGGGGATGGTGACGTGGACGAACTGCTGCCAGCGCGAGGCGCCGTCCAGCGCCGCCGACTCGTACAGGTCCTTGGGCACCGCCTGCATGGCGGCGAGGTAGATGAGGGTGTTGTAGCCCGTCCAGCGCCAGATCACGATCGCGGAGATCGCGAAGTGGGAGGTCATGCCCTCCTGCCAGTTCACGGGGTCGAGCCCGACGAACCCCAGGAACCAGTTGATCATGCCGTAGTCACGGCCGAAGAGCACCACGAAGACGAGGGTCGCCGCAGCCACCGAGGTGGCGTAGGGGGCCAGCATGGCCACGCGGTAGAAGGTGGCGCCGCGCAGCTTGTAGTTCAGCAGGTGGGCCAGCCCGAGCGCGATCAGCAGCTGGGGCACGGTGGAGATGATCCCGATGCTGAAGGTGTTGCGCAGGGCGTTCCAGAAGAACTCGTCCTCCAGCAGCCGCGTGAAGTTGTGCAGCCCGGCCCACTCCATGTCGGTGGGGGCCGTCAGCGACACCTTGTGCAGCGAGGCCCAGCCCGTGTAGAGCAGCGGGAAGAGGCTGAAGGCGCCGAAGAAGAGGAAGAACGGAGCGACGAAGCCGTACGGGCTCCACTTCACGTCCCGCTGGTACCAGCGGCTGCGGCGTTCCCGCCGCCGGTCCTCGCGGGAGGAGACATGTTTGTGGCGCGGGGCCGCGCCCCCCTGCTTGACGGGGGGCGCGGACACCGGCGAACCGGTAGTGGTCACTTGTCGATCACTCGTCCAGGGCGTTGTCGACTGCCTTGGTGGCCTCTTCCCATGCCTTGTCGGAGGACAGACCGCTGCGCTCCATCTGCAGGAGGCCGCTGCGGGTGAGGTTCTCCTGGATGACCTGGTCCTTCGGGCCGATCACCTGGGTCGGGATGCCCTCGGCCGCCTTGGAGAAGATCTCACCGATGGGCGCGTTCGAGAAGTACTCGTGCGTGGCCTCGGCGACCTCGGGGGTCTCGTACGACTTCGGGGCGCTGGGGAAGCTGCCGCGCTCGGCGAAGAGCTTGGCCTGCTGGGTGGGAGCGGTCAGCCAGGCGGCGAGCTTGATCGCCTCCTCCTTGTTCTTGCCGCTCTCGGGCACACCGAGGAAGGAGCCGCCCCAGTTGCCGGCCTTGGGGGCGGGAGCGACGTCCCACTTGCCCTCGGCCTTGTCGCCGCCCTTGTCCTGGATGTAGCCGAGCATCCAGGCGGGGCAGGAGAGCGTGGCGAAGGTGCCGTTGTTCATGGCCTTGTTCCACGAGTCCGTGAACAGCTCGTGCTTGTCGGTCATGTCCTCGGAGGCGGCCTCCGCGGCGACGTCCCAGGCCTCCTTGACGTCGGGGTTGGTCTTGTAGACGACCTCGCCCTGCTCGTCGTAGTAGCGGGTGGCGCTGGAGGAGATGGCCGCGTTGTACAGGCCGCTGGCGGAGTCGACCCACTTGACGCCCTCGGGGGCGCTGTCCATGAACTCCTTGCCGGTGTCGAGGTACTTCTGCCAGTCGCCCTGCCACAGCTTCCCGACCTCGTCGCGGTCGGTGGGCAGACCGGCGGCCTCGAAGTGGTCCTTGCGGTAGCAGATGGCCATCGGGCCGATGTCGGTGCCCAGGCCGATGGTCTTGCCGTCCTCGGTGGTGGCCTGGTTCCACTTCCAGTCGAAGTAGTCGTCCGCGGAGACCCCGCCGGCCTCGGACAGGTCGACGAACTTGTCCGCCTGGGTCTGGACGACCTCGGCGATGTTCGCCACCTCGATGCCCTGGACGTCGGCGAGACCGCTGTTGCTGGCGAGGCGGGTGAGCAGCTGAGGGTAGTAGTTCTCGTTCCGCTCGACGACGGTCTGCTCGATCCTGACCTTCGGGTTGAGCTTCTCGTACTCCTCGTACAGCCCAGCCTCCTTGAAGCCGAAGGTTCCGAAGAGGCCGACGGTGATGACGGTCTTGCCCTCGCTGTCGGTTCCCCCGGCGTTGCTGTCCGAGTCGTCGTCGCTCGCGCAGCCGGCGAGCAGGCTCGTGCCGATGGCCGCGGCGGCCATGACGGCCACGGCCCGGCGGGTGGTGCGGGTCTTGCGCACTGCGTCCTCCTTGCGCCCTGACGTTTCACTCCCGGCCGTCGAAGGGTGTGGGGACCGCAATGACGGATGGTGCTGCGGCTCGGGTGGGAACGTGCGGGTTCTGTATGGGTCAAGTCCTTTGGGAGCGCTCCCAGACGTGATGGGTTGAAGAGTCGCGGTTCCCTGGCGCAGGTGTCAAGGGAATGAACACTCTGACCCGGCGCAGTTATCCGGCTGTTAGCTTCGGTGGCTGATCGATACTGGTGCAAGGGCCGGCCGGCCCTTGCGGTCGAGCCCGTACACGCTGGGGAGGCGGTCATGACAGTGAGCGGAAGGCGGGGCCAGCGGCCCACTCTGGAACAGGTCGCCGCCTACGCGGGGGTGGGCCGCGGCACCGTCTCCCGAGTGATCAACGGCGCCGCCAACGTCAGCGACCAGACGCGCACCTCCGTCCAGCAGGCGATCGCCGAACTGGGCTACGTGCCCAACCGGGCGGCCCGGGCACTGGCCGCGGGCAGCACCGACGCGATCGCGCTGGTCATCCCCGAGGCCGAGACCAGGCTGTTCGCCGAGCCCTACTTCTCCGGCATCATCCGCGGCGTCAGCGCCGAACTCGCCGACACCGACATGCAGTTGCTGCTGACCCTGATCCGCAACCCCAGGGAACGCGACCGCTTCGCCCAGTACGTCACCGCACACCGGGTGGACGGTGTGCTGCTGGTGTCCGTGCACGCCGACGACCCCCTGCCCGACCTGCTGGAACGCATCGAGATGCCCGCCGTCCTCAGTGGCCGCCGCAGAGGCGACGACCCGGTGCCGTACGTGGACTGCGACAACACCGGCGGCGCCCAGGCCGCCGTGGAGCACCTGATCGGCCACGGCCGGCGCGCGGTGGCCACCGTCACCGGGCCCCTGGACATGTACGTCGCCCAGTGCCGCCTCCAGGGATACCGCGACGCGCTGCGCGCCGCGGGGCTGGAGGAGGACGAGTATCTGGTGGCCGTCGGCGACTTCACCGAGGAGGGCGGCCGCCGCGCCGTGCGGGAGCTGCTGTCGCGGCGGCCCGACCTGGACGCGGTCTTCTGCGCCTCCGACGTGATGGCCGCGGGCGCCCGCGCCGTGCTGCGCGAGTCCGGCCGCCGGGTGCCCGGGGACGTGGCGCTGGTCGGCTTCGACGACTCGGCCGTCGCACGCCACATGGACCCGCCGCTGACCAGCGTGCGGCAGCCGCTGGAGGAGATGGGCCGGTCGATGGCGCGGGTGCTGCTGGAGCAGATCGAGGACCGCAAGGCGGGCCGGGACGACCGCTCCAGCCGGGTGCTGCCGACGGAGCTGGTCCGCCGCGCCTCCTCCTGACCCTCCCCGACGGTCCCCGGCCGGTCACGCGGGAGGCTGCGGCACCGCGGACACGGCGGAGGGGCCGGCCGGCGTACCGACCGGCCCCCCTGCGAGCCGTCCTACCGCTGCTGAGCGATCAGCCGGTGATCAGTCGATCGGCGGGTAGGCGTTGCGCAGCAGCTCCTCGAACTGGTCCTGGAACCAGTGGCCCGAGAGCGGCGCGTCGGGCAGGGCACCCGACATGTGGTTGTTGTTGCGCGGGTTGCCCTCGTAGGAGGGGTTGCACATCTCGTCGGCCTTCTTGCCCTCCTCGTTCGGGATGTCCTCGCTGGCGCCGTCGGACTCCCCCGGGGGCTTGATCCACGCGTAGGCGTCGATACCGGAGGCGGGAGCCGCCTTCGGCCGCTCGCCGAGACCGGCGCCGGCCTGGTTGCACCAGTTGCCGGTGTGGATGCGCCGGTCGATGCGGCTGCCGTCGACGAACGCGTCCAGGCTGGTCTTGGCGGCGGGGGCGCTGGGCCGGTTCGGGCCGCCCCAGCCGTTGCGGGAGGTGTCGATGATCACGCCGACGTCGGAGTTGAAGCCAACCCGGACGGCCTCCTCGCGGAACGCCTGGGCGTAGGACTGCTCGTCCACGTAGAAGTTCCAGTCGACCCACTTGGACTGGCGGACCGAGGTGCCGTTCACCGAGTCGTTGATGGTGAAGTGCGGCTCCTTGAGCGCGCCGTAGTTGGCGACGTTGGCGGCGAAGCCGGCGACGTCGTCGACCGTGGCGCCCGCGGTGTTGGCGGCCTCGTGGAGCAGTTCGACGGACGGGGTGAAGTTGCTGTCCCAGCCGAGCCAGCCGTGGTGGCCGATGTCGATGTAGTTGTAGACGTTGTCGAACTGGCCGAGCGTGGCCAGGGCGTAGCCGACGCCCTCGACGTAGTTGCCGTTGGCCAGCATCTCGTCACAGTTGGCGGTGGCGGTGGGCCGGCCGCTGACGTTGGTGATCAGGTTCGGCAGCGAGTCGATCTCGACGACGTTGATGATCCGCAGGTCGGCGTACTTCGGGTCGCCGACGATCTCCGCGATCGGGTCGATGAACTCGTCCTTGTACCGGTCGATCTCGTCCGGACCGAGTTCGCCCTGGGAGGCGAGCGCGGCGCAGTCGCGGCCGGGCAGGTTGTAGGTGACCATCTGGAGCGCGTCGGCGCCCTGCTCCAGGGCCGCGTCGAGGTGGTCGCGCAGGCCCATGGTGTTCTCGCCGGCGGAGCCCGACTCGATGGCGGAGATGCGGTCCAGCCACACGGCGGTCGGCTGGTCGGCGATCGCCTCGCCACCGCTCTCGGCGGCCTGCTCGGACCAGTCCGGGTTCACGTAGAGCTGGGCGCCCGCGTACGGGTTGTCGACGCGGTCACCAGGCGGGTCGGTCGGGTCGCCCGGGTCGCCCGGGTCGTCCACGTTGCAGGTGGTGCCGTTCAGCTTGAACTCGGTGGGAGCGGGGTTCGAGCCGGAGTAGGTCCCGTTGAAACCGAAGTTCGCGGAACCGCCCGGGGACAGGGTGGAGTTCCACGAGGGGGCGGTGGCGGTCACGTGCGCACCGCTCTGGGACACGGTGGCGTTCCAGCCGGACCCGGCCCTCTGGCTGCCCGCGTAGTCCCACTCCACCTTCCAGTTGTTCACGGCGGAGGCGGCGTTGTTGGTCACGGTGACCGAGGCGGTGAAGCCGTTGCCCCAGTCGTTGGTGACCCTGTAGTCGACGTCGCACAGGGGCGCCGCCATGGCGGTCCCCTGCATCATGCCGCCCGCGCCGAGTGCGCCGGTTATCAGCGCACCGGCGGCGAGCAGCGCCGTCCGGCGCCCGCGCGTCGGCTTTCTGGTGCCTGTCATGCGATCTCTTCCTCTTCCTTCCGGTGTTCTCCGGATGACGACGGAGCCCAGCTCCGCGTTGGGGGTGCGGTCGTGTCACAGGTGAGTGCCCCGGACAGAAGGGGCCTTCCGCCGCGGTGGGGAACGACCGCCGTCGCGGCACGGAGCGAGGTTCCGCTCCGCTCCCGTCTCCGGGCACGGCCTCCCGGAGCGTGCTCCGGTATCGGTGCCGGGGGAGGACAGGGCGTGTCGTGAAGGGGTGAGCCGGCCGGTGTGGCCGTGAAGGCGTGCCGCGGTGCCGGTTAACGCCCGGGGGCGTGGTGGGGGGTGCATGAAGCGGCTCCTGGCCGGTCGAACGCGCCGTCCCTGGCGCACGACTGTGGAAGCGCTCCCACTGGTTGGAGGAGAACGTAGCGCCAACTTCTGGTTATGGCCAGAGTGCGTTCAGTAATTGACGGATCGGGTTTCCGCGGCAGGGTCTTCTTGTTCGGAGTCTTGACAGGTGTCATGTCCACCTTGAACCTTGGGAGCGCTCCCACTGGTTTCAGTCCCTCCACACGCCCCTGCCGGACAGGGTCCAGGCACAGTCCCGGGCACCGTTCTTCCCCACCCGAGCCGCGAGGAGAGAGCCCCCGCATGAGCGCGTTACCAGTCACGGGCGTACCGCCCAGGCCTCCCAGAGGCAGAACCAGGAAGCTGCTGGTGGCAGCGGCCGTAGCGATCTCCCTCCCGCTGGGTCTGACCTCGGCCCTGAGCGGGACGGCCCAGGCCGCGGCCCTCCAGTGCAGCGTCGACTACGGCAAGAACGACTGGGGGTCGGGCTTCACCGCCGACATCACCATCACCAACCGGGGCTCCGAGGCCATCGACGGCTGGACCCTGACCTACGGCTACAGCGGCAACCAGCGGCTCCAGCAGGGCTGGAACGGCCAGTGGTCGCAGTCGGGCCAGAACGTCACCGTCAGGAACGCGTCGTTCAACGCGCGCATCGCCGGCGGCGCCGCGGTCAGCACCGGTGCCAACTTCAGCTACAGCGGCACCAACACCGACCCGACCTCCTTCTCCGTCAACGGCACCCGCTGCGGCGGCAACCTCTCCGCCCCCACCGCCACCCTGACCAGCCCCGGCGCGGGCGCGGTCTTCTCCGCGGGCGCCACCATCGGGCTGACGGCCACCGCGAGGGCCACCGAGTCCGGGGCCACCATCGAGAAGGTCGAGTTCTACAGCGACACCGAGCTGCTGGGCACCGACACCACGGCGCCCTACTCCTTCGACTGGGAGGACGTCCCGGCCGGCAACTACTCGCTCTACGCCGTCGCCCACGACTCCAACGGCATGTCGAGCGAGTCCACCCCCGTCGGCGTCCAGGTCACCGCGGGCCCCGCGGTGGTCGTCACCCCGGCCCAGCTCGGCGTGCGCCAGGGGGAGACCGCCCGGTTCGCCGTCAAGCTCTCCAAGCGGCCGTCCGAGACCGTGGCCGCCACGGTGGAGCGCACCAGCGGGAACACCGGGCTGTCCGTGGCCGACGGCGCCTCGCTCACCTTCACGACCTCCAACTGGGACACCCCCCAGGAGGTCACCGTCGCGGCCGACGAGACCGGTACCGGAGCTGCGACCTTCACCGTCAGCGCACCCGGCCACGACGCGGCCGAGGTGACGGTCACCCAGCTGTCCGGCTCCGGTGACGGGGGTGAGTACGAGGACCGCTTCCTGCAGCTCTACAACAAGATCTTCGACCCGGCCAACGGGTACTTCTCGCCGGAGGGCATCCCCTACCACTCCGTCGAGACGCTGATGGTCGAGGCCCCCGACCACGGTCACGAGACGACCTCCGAGGCGTACAGCTACCTCATCTGGCTGCAGGCCATGTACGGCAAGGTCACCGAGGACTGGGACCCGTTCAACGAGTCGTGGCAGATCATGGAGGACTACATGATCCCCACGAAGGAGGACCAGCCGACCAACAGCTTCTACGACCCCTCCAGGCCCGCCACCTACGCGGCCGAGCACCCGACCCCGGAGGACTACCCGTCGGCCATCGACGGCAACGTCCCCGTGGGCAGGGACCCGATCGCGGCCGAACTGCGCAGCGCCTACGGCACCGACGAGATCTACGGCATGCACTGGCTGCAGGACGTGGACAACGTCTACGGCTACGGCAACGAGCCCGGCGGCGTCTGCCAGGGCGGCCCGGAGTCGGACGCGCCGTCGTACATCAACACCTTCCAGCGCGGCTCGCAGGAGTCGGTGTGGGAGACCGTCCCGCAGCCCACCTGCGACGACTTCACCTTCGGCGGTGAGAACGGGTACCTCGACCTGTTCATGGACGACGACAACTACGCCGAGCAGTGGAAGTTCACCAACGCCCCCGACGCCGACGCCCGCGCCATCCAGGCCGCCTACTGGGCCGAGACGTGGGCCGAGGAGCAGGGCAGGAAGTCCGAGATCTCCGCGACGCTGACCAAGGCCGCGAAGATGGGCGACTACCTGCGCTACGCCTTCTTCGACAAGTACTTCAAGAAGATCGGCGACTGCACCGGTCCCACCTCCTGCCCCGCCGGCACCGGCAAGGACAGCGCGCACTACCTGCTGTCCTGGTACTACGCCTGGGGCGGCGCCACCGACACCAGCGCCGGCTGGGCCTGGCGGATCGGCAGCAGCCACAACCACTTCGGCTACCAGAACCCGATGACCGCCCACGCCCTGACCACCGTCCCGGAGCTGAGGCCCAGGGGCTCCACCGCGGTGTCGGACTGGGAGAAGAGCCTCCAGCGCCAGGTCGAGTTCTACCGCTGGCTGCAGTCCGACGAGGGCGGCATCGCCGGCGGCGCGACCAACAGCTGGGAGGGCGACTACGGCACCCCGCCGGCCGGCACCCCGACCTTCTACGGCATGTTCTACGACGAGAAGCCCGTCTACCACGACCCGCCGTCCAACCAGTGGTTCGGCATGCAGGCATGGTCGATGGAGCGCGTCGCCGAGCTCTACCACGAGACCGGCAACGCCACGGCCAAGGAGGTCCTGGACAAGTGGGTCCCGTGGGTCCTGTCCGAGGTGACCGTCAACCCCGGCGGCAACTACCAGATCCCCTCCACCCTCCAGTGGTCGGGCAAGCCCGACACCTGGAACCCCTCCAACCCCGGTGACAACTCGGACCTGCACGTGACGGTCCGCGACTACTCCACCGACGTCGGCGTCACCGCGGCCCTGGCCAAGACCCTGATGTACTACGCCGCCAAGTCCGGCGACGAGGAGGCCAGGACCACCGCCAAGGCGCTGATGGACGCCATGTGGGACCACCACCAGGACGCCATGGGCATCGCGGTGGAGGAGACCCGGGCCGACTTCGAGCGGTTCGAGAACCCGGTGTACGTCCCCGAGGGCTGGACCGGCACCATGCCCAACGGAGACAGGATCGACTCCGACTCGACCTTCCTGTCGATCCGCTCCTTCTACGAGGACGACCCGCAGTTCAACAAGGTGGAGAGCTACCTGAACGGCGGCGAGGCGCCGACGTTCACCTACCACCGCTTCTGGGCCCAGGCGGACGCCGCTCTCGCCCTGGCCGCCTACGCGGACCTCTTCGGCGACGAGTAGCAGCCCAGGGGGCACGAAGCCGGCCCCCCGGTCCGGTCCGGTCGACGGCGGCCGCACCGGGGGGCTCCAGTCCGCACCACCGGCGGCACCGCTCGGGCCGGTGCCGCCGGTGGTGCGG